>URLT01000051.1 GCA_900548795.1 uncultured Eubacteriales bacterium | reverse complement strand
CTGCGCCGTCTGGCCGCGCTGCCGCCGCAGACGCGCGTGTTCCCCGGCCACGGGCCGGAGACGACGATCGCGGCCGAGCGCGCCTGCGACCCGTTTATGATGAAATAGGAGAAAACAATGGCAATCATTCAAAAGCTGCCGCAGCAGGTCGCCGACATGATCGCTGCCGGCGAGGTGGTCGAACGTCCTGCCAGCGCCGCCAAGGAGCTGGTCGAGAACGCGATCGACGCCGGGGCGAAGCACGTCACGGTCGAGCTGCAAAACGGCGGCATGACCTTCCTGCGCGTCACGGACGACGGCTGCGGCATGGCTCACGAGGACGTTCCCGTGGCATTTCTCCGCCACGCCACAAGCAAGCTGCGCACGGCGCAGGATCTCGAGGCGATCCGCACGCTGGGCTTCCGCGGCGAGGCGCTGGCGGCGATCTCCGCCGTTTCGCGCGTCGATCTGCTCACGCGGCAACGCGAAAACGATTTCGGCACGTCGCTGCATCTTGACGGCGGCGTCGTGACCGAGCGCGGCGAGGCCGGGTGTCCCGTGGGCACGACGATCATCGTCCGCGATCTGTTCTATAACACCCCCGCACGCCTGAAATTCATGAAGCGCGACACCGTCGAGGGCGCGGCCGTTCTGGCCGCCGTGCAGAAGCTGGCGCTGGCGCATCCCGAGATCACCTTCCGCGTGCTGCGCGAGGGCGCCGAGCAGCTCCAGACCCCCGGAGACGGGCAGCTCGAGAGCGCGCTTTACGCCGTTTTGGGGCGGCAGAGCGCCCGCGAGATGGTCGCCGTGGAGAGCAAATGGGAGCGCTTCACGCTCTCGGGCTATGTCTCGCGCCCGACGGCCACGCGCGGCAACCGGATGCAGCAGATCTTTTTCGTCAACGGGCGGCTGGTGCGCTCGAAGACGATGACCGCCGCGCTCGAGGAGGCCTACAGCAACCGGCTGATGGTCGGGCGCTATCCCTACTGCGTGCTGGAGCTGCGGCTGCCGGAGCATCTGGTGGATGTGAACGTCCACCCGGCGAAGATCGAGGTCAAGTTCCTGCGGGAGCATGACGTGTTTGACTGCGTGCGCTACGGCGTGCAGGGGGCGCTCGACCGTGCCTCCGGGCGCGTGGAGCTGCAATTCGGCAAGGCGCAGCTGCCGTCCGAGCCGAGCCGCAGCGCGCCGGTCGTCGCTTCGCCGACGGCGGTGCAGACGGCAAAAAATCCCGAATTTTTCCGCACGATGACGGCAGGGGAGTTCCGCGAATTTGCGCAGACCGTGCGTCCTGCGCCGAAGCCCGCCCCGGTGCCGAAGCCTGCGCCGGCGCCCGCGCCGCGGACGGTTCGGCCCGTGGACGTGCTCTGCGATCTGGAGGAGCCGGACGGCCCGGTGCTGCCGCCGCAGACCGCCGCGCAGGAAAAAGCTGCGCAGGAGCCGCCCACGCAGGAGCCGCCCGCGCAGGAGCCGCCCGCGCAGGAGGCCGAGCAGCCCGTCGACCTGACGGAGGGATCCGAGCAGAGCTACCGCATTGTCGGCGAGGTACTCGATACCTACATCCTTGTCGAGCAGGGCAGACAGCTCCTGCTCATCGACAAGCACGCTGCGCATGAGCGCATTCTGTTTGAAAAATTCCGCGCCCGGCAGGAGCCGATCCTCTCGCAGCTTCTGCTCACGCCGGTGCTTTACCGCGCCGACCGCGAGGAGGCGGCTGTGCTGCTGGAGAATACCGCGCTGCTCGAACGGTGCGGCTTTGCCGTCTCGGATTACGGCGACGGCACGCTGGGCGTCGGCCAGATCCCGGCCGACCTTGCGCCGGAGGACGCTGCCGCGACGCTGGGCGCGCTTGCGCGCGACCTGATGTCCGGCAAGCAGACCGACCCGGCTGCGCTGCGCGACCGTCTGCTGCACACGCTCGCCTGCAAGGCGGCCATCAAGGGCGGCTGGCACACCGAGGACGCCGAGCGCGCCGCGCTGGTGCGGCAGGTGCTTTCGCGCGACGACCTGAAATACTGCCCCCACGGGCGGCCGATCTGCGCGGTCATGACGGCGGCGCAGCTCGAGCGGCAGTTCAAGAGGAGCTGAGCCATGGTCGTTTGTATCGTCGGGTCGACGGCCACCGGCAAGACCCGCCTGTCTGTCGCTTTGGCCGAGGCGCTCGGCGGCGAGGTCGTCTCGTTTGACTCCATGCAGGTCTACCGCGGCATGACCGTCGGGACGGCCGCGCCGACGCCGGAGGAGATGCGGGGCGTGAAGCATCACATGCTCGGCTTTCTTGACCCGCGCGAGCGCTATTCCGTCGGCTGCTATGTGCGCGACGCCGACCCGGTCGTGCAGGACATCCTGCGCCGGGGCAAGCCCGTGATCCTCGTCGGCGGAACGGGGCTTTACGTCGATTCGCTCGTCGCCGGGCGGCAGTTTGCGCCGTTTCCCGCGACGGGGCGGCGCGAGGCGCTGACGAAGCTGGCCGAGGAGCGGGGCATCGAGCCGCTCATGGAGCGGCTGCGCCGGGTCGATCCGCAGGCGGCGGCGGTCATCCCGCCGGAGAACCGCAAGCGTGTCATCCGCGCGCTCGAGGTCTACGAGGAAACGGGAAAGACCATCACGCAGCACAATCTCGAGACGCAGGCGATGCCGCCGAAATACGAGCCGGTCTGGCTCGGGCTGGACGACGCCGACCGCGCCGCGTTTTTCCGCCGCGTCGAGCGCCGCACGGCGCAGATGCTGCAAAACGGCCTTGTGCAGGAGCTTTTGAGCCTGCTCGAGGCGGGCGTACCGTCCGACGCGACGGCCATGCAGGCCATCGGCTATAAGGAGCTGCTGCCCTATCTTGAAGGCGGGCGCGAGCCGACGCAGCAGGCGCTTTCCGAGGCGGCCGCGGAGATCAGCCTGCGCACCCGGCAGTATGCCAAGCGGCAGCGGACGTGGTTTCGCCGCAACGCCGCCGTGCAGTGGCTCGACGCGGGCGCGCCGTTTGACGAAATATTCTCGCAGGCGCGACGCATTGCGACAGCAAATGACAAAGTATAGCGTATAAAATATAAGTATCCCATGCTTCAATATATGAAAAGAGGTACTTATTATGGCAAACGCGGAAAATCTACAGGATCTGATGCTCAACGAGCTGCGCCGGGAGCACACCCCGGTGACCATGTTTTTGATGAACGGCTTTCAAATGAAGGGCGTTGTGACCGGCTTTGACAGCTTCATCGTCATGCTCAGCTCCGAGGGCAAGCAGCAGATGATCTACAAGCACGCGATTTCGACGCTCGTTCCCCTGCAGCCTGTCCGGCTCGACTGACGCGTCCGGCCGGACGCCCTGCGGAGGTAAAAAGGACTGTTTCGGTTATGAAAAAGCAGGGCGATTTCTATCTGCGGATCATTTCCATATCGTTGGCGCTGGTCATAGCGGCCTATGTGCTGTGCTCCGTTTTGCTTAACGCGGGCAGCAGCTATTCGCTCGAGCCGGCGCTCTACTGCGAAGCTGGCGACGGGATCTCCGTCTCCGGCTTTGTGGTGCGTCGGGAGCTTGTGCTCGCGGCGCGGTCTCCGCTCGTGGTCGCCGAGCGCGCCGAGGGCGAATGGGTCGGCGCGGTGCAGCTCGTGGCAGCGGGCTACCGCACCGAGGCCGAGCGGCAGAGCCGCGAGGAGCAGGCGCGTCTGCAATGGCAGAGCGAGCAGCTTGCGCTGGCCGGTCGATCCGACGCCGCCGGACGCCGCCGCCTCGACGGGCAGATCTCCGATACGCTGGTCGACCTTGCGCGCGCGGTGTCCGCCTCGGATGCCGACGCCGTCGGCGCGGGCTGCGCGGAGCTTGCCCCGATGATCCTGCGGCGCTGTGCGGCCGGCGAGGACGAGGCGCTGCGGCAGCGGGCGCAGGAGCTTGCGCGGCAGGCGGCCGAGCTGGAGAGCGGCCTGCCGGCGCTCAACGAGGCGCTGCTCTCGCCGCAGGCGGGTTATTTTTCCTCCCATGTCGACGGCTATGAGAGCCTGCTGACGCCCGAACGGCTCGACGGGCTGACGGCCGGGGAGCTGGAGCGCCTGTCCGCGCTCAGCGTGGGCGGCCTGAAGGAGCAATACGGAAGGCTGTGCCTCGGGCAGACGTGGTATTTTGTCGCCGCGATCCCGGCCGAGCGCGCCGCGCAGTGCGCCGAGGGCGACCGGCTGACGGTGCGCCTGTCCGGCGTGCGGGAGCTGACGATGCGCGTTGCGCGCGTCGGCGCGGAGGAGGACGGCCGGTGCGTGCTCGTGCTGTCCTGCGACCGCTACCTGCGGGAGGTCACCGCGCTGCGCGAGCGGCGTGCGGAGCTGATATTTCGGAGCTATGAGGGGCTGCGCGTGCCAAAAAAGGCGCTTTATGTTGAAAACGGCGAGACGGGCGTCTATGTGCTCGAGGGCGCGCGGGCGCAGTGGAAGCCGGTCGAGGTGCTCTTTGAGCAGGACGACAGCTTCCTCGTCGCGTGGGAGCGCGAGAGCGTGGACAACCTCTGGCCGGAGGACGAGCTGATCCTCACCACAAAAGAATTGACAGACGGGAAGGTGCTGCAGGAATGACGATTTCGGAAAATGTTGCGCAGATCCGCGCAAGAATGGACGCGGCGGCGCGCGCCGCCGGACGCGAGCCGCGGGAGGTTTTGCTTTGCGCGGCGACCAAGATGAACGACGCCGCGCGCGTGCGCGAGGCGGTCGCGGCGGGGGTCGACCTCTGCGGCGAGAACCGCGTGCAGGAGCTGACGCAGAAGCTCGCGCAGAATGCCTACGACGGCGTGCCCGTGCACTTCATCGGCCATTTGCAGACGAACAAGGTCAGGCAGGTCGTCGGCCGGGTCGCGCTGATCCAGTCGGTCGACCGCATGGAGCTGCTTGCCTGCATCGAGAAGGAGGCCGCCCGACAGGGACTCGTTCAGGATATTTTGCTCGAGGTCAACGTCGGCCATGAGGAGAGCAAGTCCGGCTTCGACCCGGACGAGATGGACGAAATTTCGGAAAAACTGGAAGGATTTTCGCACTGCCGCGTGCGCGGATTGATGGCGATCCCGCCGATTTCCGAAAAAAAAGGCGATAATTGCAGATTTTTTGAGAAAATTCAAAGATTATCTGTTGACATAGCGGCAAAAAATAAGCATAATATTAGCATGGAAATTTTGTCGATGGGGATGACCGACGATTTTGAGGACGCCATCGCCTGCGGCAGCACGATGATCCGCGTTGGCACCGCGATTTTCGGCGCACGAGATTATTCCAAGAAGCCTTGAGGAACGATCGGCTTCTATTTCCGTGATAAAATTCTTGAAAACATATTGGAGGGCAACCCACAATGGGACTTTTAGATGAATTCCGCAAGCTCACTCACCCGTATTCCGAGCCGGAGGACGACTACGACGATTATGACGACGAGCCGTTTGACGACGACGAGCCGGCAGCCGCGCCTGATCCTGCGCCGCGCCGCAGCCCGATGGGCTATTCCTCCTCGCGGAGCACGGCGACGGCCGAGATGCCCCGCAGCGGCGGCGCCCGCGTGGTGAATCTCAATAACGGCGCGCAGATCCAAGTCATTCTGGTCAAGCCGGAGCGCTTCGATCAGGTCTCCGAGGTCGCAGACAACCTGCGCGACAAGCGCGCGATCGTGCTGAACCTCGAGTCGACCAACAAGGACGTCGCCCGCCGTCTGGTGGACTTCCTGTCCGGCTGCGCCTATGCCCTTGACGGAAAGATCAAAAAGATCGCCATTTCTACATATCTGGTCGCTCCCTACAACGTCGAGATCCAGGGCGATCTGGTCGAGGATCTGGAGAACAACGCCAAGTACTACTGATCGGAAGAAAAAAACACAGATTGGAGCTGAAGCACGTTGATCACCCCGCAGCAAATCCAGGAGGTCAGCTTTGAGCGCGCCCTGTTCGGCGGCTATGACATGGACTCGGTGAACGAGTTTTTCGACTCGCTGACCGAGGATTACGTCGCACTGTATAAAGAAAATTCCGTTCTGAAAAGCAAGATGCGCATTCTTGTGGAAAAGCTGGAGGAATACCGCAAGCAGGAGTCCTCCATGCAGAGCGCGCTGCTCGCGGCGCAGAAGACATCCGAGCAGATGCTCGCCGAGACAGAGAAAAAGTGCGCCAGACTGCTGCACGAGGCCGAGGAGACCGCCCAGAGCAAGGCGCAGAACACCGATCAGCGCCTCGGCGCCGAGCAGGAGCGGCTCGAGGTCGCCAAGCAGGCCACGGCGCAGTTCCTCGACGGGATGGAGCGCCGCATTCGCCGTCAGCTCGAGCTGATCGACGAGCTGCGCAAGGAGAAGGAGCTGCCGCAGGCAGCCGCCCCCGAGCCGAAGCCCGCCGAGCCGCGAAAGGCCTTCGATTTCGACAAAAACCCGACCCCGCCGACCGCGGAGGAAAAGGCTGACGCCCTGATCGAGCAGATCGGCGCGCAGCTCGAGCAGGCCGTCCCGGCGAACGCCGCCGAGCCGGAGCCGGAGCACGTCTCCGAAACGCCGAAAAAATTCGAGGGGCTGCAATTCGGCAAGAACTACACCCCGAGTCAGAAGAAAAACAATCATAAGTAAGCAACAAAGCTGAGACGGAGACACGTCCTTCGTTCCCGACGCCGTTCAGAGAGCTGCCGGTTGGTGCAAGGCAGCGGCGCAAACGAGGGGTATCCCTCCCGAGCTTCCGCCCGAAGGAGCAGTAGGGCGCGACGGCTCACGCCCGTTATCGCGTTTTGAGCGCCCCGCCACGCGGGGAAGAAGAGTGGTACCGCAGAGCACACGCCCTGTCTCTTGAAGGAGACGGGGCGTGTTTTTTCGGCGGACAGCGCCGTGCCCCTGCCCGAGCGAGCCTCGCTCGCCGGGAGCGCGGCCGTGCCCGCCGTAAGCCCGTGAAGCAATGATTATGGAGGAAACTATGGACTACAAGAACACCATCATCACCCCGAAAACCGATTTTCCGATGCGCGCCGGTCTGCCGAGCCGCGAGCCGCCGATGCTGGAGAACTGGAACAAGATCGACGTCTACAGCCTGCTGCTCAAGAAAAACGAGGGCAAGCCCGCCTTTGTGCTGCACGACGGCCCCCCGTTCTCCAACGGAGACATCCACATGGGTCACGCGCTGAACAAGACCCTCAAGGACTTCATCGTCCGCTCCTATGCCATGCGCGGCTATTACACGCCCTATACCCCCGGCTGGGATAACCACGGGATGCCGATCGAGTCGGCCATCATCAAGAAAAACAAGCTCAACCACAAGACCATGCCCGTCACCGAGTTCCGCGACGCCTGCGAGAAGTTTGCCGAGGAGTTCATCCAGCGGCAGATGACGGGCTTCCGCCGTCTGGGCGTGCTGGGCGACTGGGCGCATCCCTACCGCACGATGGACAGACACTTCGAGGCCGAGGAGGTCAAGGTCTTCGGCGAGATGTACCGCAAGGGCTACATCTATAAGGGGCTCAAGCCCGTCTACTGGTGCTCGAAGGACGAGACGGCGCTTGCCGAGGCCGAGATCGAATATCAGGACGACCCCTGCACGACCGTTTACGTCAAGTTCCCGATGCAGGACGATCTGGGCAAGCTGCCCCACCTCGACCACAGCAAGCTCTTCTTCGTGATCTGGACGACCACGATCTGGACGCTTCCCGGCAACATGGGCATTTCGCTGCACCCGCGCGAGAGCTACGCCATCGTCAAGGCCGACAACGGCGAGCTGTATATCGTCGCCGAGGCGCTGGCCGAGAAGGTCATGCAGGTCGCCGGGATCGCGCATTATGAGATCGTCGAGACGCATCCGGGCAGCTTCTTTGAAAATATGCTGGCCAAGCACCCGTTCCTGGACAAGACCTCGCGCCTGCTCAACGCCGAATACGTCACGATGGACTCCGGCACGGGCTGCGTCCACACCGCGCCGGGCTTCGGCGCCGACGACTATCAGACCTGCCGCCGCTACGGCATGGAGCTGGTCGTTCCGGTCGACGACCGCGGCCGCCACACCGACTACGCCGGGAAATACGCCGGCATGAAGACCGAGGAATCCAACCCCGTCATCCTCGCGGATATGAAGGCCTCCGGGATGCTGCTGGCCTCCGAGGAGATCGTCCACAGCTATCCGCACTGCTGGCGCTGCAAGAGCCCGATCATCTTCCGCGCCACGCCGCAGTGGTTCTGCTCCGTCGAGCGCTTCAAGGACGAGGCCGTCGCCGCCTGCGACAACGTGCAGTGGCTGCCCGCGTGGGGCAAGGAGCGCATGGTCGCCATGATCCGCGACCGCGCCGACTGGTGCATCTCCCGTCAGCGCCGCTGGGGTCTGCCGATCCCGGTGTTCTACTGCAAGGATTGCGGCAAGCCCGTCTGCACGCCCGAGACGATCGCTCATATCTCCAAGCTCTTTGACGAGCACGGCTCGAACTTCTGGTTTGCCCACGAGGCTGCCGACCTGATCCCCGACGGGCTGCGCTGCCCGCACTGCGGCGGCGCGTCCTTTGAAAAGGAGAGCGACACCCTCGACGGCTGGTTCGACTCCGGCTCGACGCACATCGCCTCCCTGCGCCGTGAGCACCCCGAGCAGTGGCCGGCGACCATGTATCTCGAGGGCGCCGACCAGTACCGCGGCTGGTTCCAGTCGAGCCTGCTGACGAGCGTCGGCGCGCTCGGCGCGGGCGCTCCGTTCCGCAAGTGCCTGACGCACGGCTGGACGGTCGACGGCGAGGGCAAGGCCATGCACAAGTCCCTCGGCAACGGCGTCGACCCGGCCGAGCTGATCCGCGATTTCGGCGCGGACATCGTCCGCCTGTGGGCGGCGTCGGCGGATTACCGCGCGGACGTCCGCTGCTCGAAGGAGATCTTCAAGCAGCTCTCGCAGAGCTACCTGAAATTCCGCAACACCGCGCGCTACTGCCTCGGCAACCTCGACGGCTTCAATGCCGACGAGCTGGTCGCTCCGGAGGAGATGCTCGAGCTGGACCGCTGGGCGATCACGAAGCTCAACGCCCTCATCGAGACGGGCTTCCGCGCCTATGACAACTACGAGTTCCATGTTTTGACCCACGCGATCAACGATTTCTGCGTCGTGGAGCTGTCGAGCTTCTATCTGGACATTCTCAAGGATCGTCTCTATTGCGAGGAGCGCAACGGCCTCAAGCGCCGCAGCGCCCAGACTGCGCTCTGGCTCATCCTTGACGCCATGGCGAGAATGTACGCGCCGATCTTGGCCTTCACCTGCGACGAGATCTGGCAGGCCATGCCGCACCGCGCCGGGGACGATGCCCGCAACGTCGTGCTCAACGAGATGGTCAAGCCCTACACGGCCTACGCCCTGTCCGACGAGGCCATGGCCAAGTGGGACACCCTCATTGCCCTGCGCAGCGACGTCAACAGCGTGCTTGAGGCCGCCCGCGCGGACAAGCGCATCGGCAAGGCGCTCGAGGCGCACGTTGTGCTCACGGCCGAGGACGAGGCCGCCCGCGCCGCCGTTGAGGCGGTCAAGGGGCTGAATCTGGCCGAGCTGTTCATCGTCTCGGACGTCGCGCTGGGCGAGAAGCCGCGCGAGGACAGCGTTGTCGGCAGAGGCGAGCGCTTCCCCGGCCTGCACATCGAGGTGCGCAACGCCGACGGCGTGAAGTGCCCGCGCTGCTGGATGCACTCCACCCGCGCCAACGCCGACGGCCTCTGCCCGCGCTGCGCCGCCGTCATGGCAGCCATGGAGGGCTGATCCTATCGGAACAAAATCCCTCGCTGACCGCTCTTGCGATTGAATCAGAGCTTCCCTTGAAGCGATTTTTATAGCGCCAACGGCGCGTCAGATTCTGCATGAGACGCGCATAAATGAACGAAAACGCGCCTGTGAGCGGCATTTCTCGCCGCCCACAGGCGCGTTTACATGGAAGAAAGAACAAAGGAACCTCTGAATAAATCGTCTGCGGCGCTCAGCGGGTCTTTTGTCCCAACTTATCGGTTTGAAAATCTTGAAATACACAAAGTATTCCTGCGATTTCCAAACCTCAATTTGGAAACAAAATCCCTCGCTGACCACTCTTGCGATTTAATCAGAGGTTCCCAAAACCGCGGACGCGGCTCGTTGATCGCATTCGCCGCCGCGCGATGCCCTCAAGAAGGGCGCAAGCCCGGCGAAGCGCGTCGAACGCAAGTCGCCCGATATGAGCGCAAAAAACGCGCCGCAGAGCTTCTTAAAAACTCCGCAGCGCGTTTTTTGATCACTTTGCCTCGGCAACGGCAAGAACCTCGCGGCCATTGTAGGTACCGCATTTCTTGCAAGCTCTGTGGGGCAGACGCGGCTCGCCGCACTTGGGGCAAGCGACCACGCCGGGCACAGACAGCTTCCAATGAGAGCTACGTCTCTTATCCCGTCTTGCCTTGGAAACCTTACACTTAGGGACAGCCATGAATGACACCTCCTCGGTCAGAGTTGAATTTTCTACTTCTTATCCTTCAAAAGCTGCCCGAGGACAGCCAAACGGGGATCAGGTTCGGGACGGCAATCGCAAGCGCCGTCGTTCAGATTCTTTCCGCAGCGGAAGCACAGACCCTTGCAGTCCGGCCTGCACAGCAGCTTGGAATCCATTTGCAGCACGAACGCAGTGGTCAGCACCTCGTCAAGATCGACGCAGTCGTCCTCAAGCAGAAACGTCCATTCGTCCGCCTCGTCCTCGTTTTCAAGACTGCGCGTCAAAACCGCGCGGGCAGGGAGCGTCAGCTTTTGGCAGAAGGGCGCGGCGCAGCGGTCGCAGACCGCGTGGAGCGTGGTCGTGAGCACCGCCTCCAGGATCAGGACGCCCGCCGTGTTCCGAACGCTGCCGACCGCCTGAACCGGCTCCTGAACGGGCTTCTGCCCGCCGAAATCCAGCTCGGAGAGATCCAGCGACGTCTCGAAGGGCTGCACGCCGTCCGGCGCTTCTATGAGCTTTGACAACCTTAACAGCATAGCAAACCTCTGTTTCATAGTCGTGCGAATGATATTATATCCGCTTTTCCCCCGTTTGTCAAATGCTTTTTTGATTTTTTCCTGTTTTTTGCTTGACTTTCGCGCAATTTTGGCGCATAGTAATTCCATACGGCAAAACAGGTATCGTTTGCACGAAAACGGAGAAGCTTTATGAAGGAATTTACCATCGGTCCGAACGACGCCGGGCAGCGGCTCGACCGCTTTTTGGCCAAGGCCGTGCCGCTTCTGCCCGCGTCTCTGGCGCAGAAATATATCCGCCTGAAGCGCATCAAGCGCAACGGCGCGCGGGCGCAGCGCGACGACCGCCTGCTTGAGGGCGACACCCTGCAGCTATATATCAACGACGAATTTTTCGACGTACCCACGGCGGACAACGCCTATCTGACCGTCGCCGTGCCGCGCCTGACGGTGGTCTACGAGGACGAAAATCTGCTTTTGGTCGACAAGCAGCCCGGCATCCCGGTGCACCCGCACGACGGCGCGGAGCCGGGCAGGACGCTCATCGACCACATTCTGGCCTACCTTTATCAAAAGCGCGAGTGGCGTCCGCGCGAGGAGGCCAGCTTCACCCCGGCGCTCTGCAACCGCATCGACCGCAACACCGGCGGCATCGTCATTGCGGCCAAAACGGCCGAGGCGCTGCGCGTCATGAACCAGAAGATCAAGGATCGCGAGCTGGACAAGCGCTATCTGGCGGTGGTCGAGGGCACGCCGAGACCCGCAAGCGGCGTGCTGAAGGGCTTTCTGTTCAAGGACGCCGTCCAGAACCGCGTCTATGTGACCGACGCGCCGCAAAGGGGCGCGAAGACCTGCGAAACGCGCTACCGCACGCTGGAGAGCCGCAACGGACTGTCGCTCGTCGAGTGCGAGCTCGTCACCGGCCGGACGCACCAGATCCGCGCGCAGTTCGCCCACGCGGGGCATCCGCTGCTCGGGGACGGAAAATACGGCAGAGCCGACCGCCGCCAAAAATATCAGGCGCTCTATTCCTACCGCCTGACCTTCCGCTTCACGACCGACGCCGGGTCGCTCGATTACCTCAACGGGCGCAGCTTTGCCGTTGCGGACGTTCCGTTTGTGGCGGAATTCTTCCCCGATTGCCCGGCTCTGCGGCAAAAATCGTGAAATCGCGTTGACAATTCCGACACGATTCGATATAATACTTCTAGTGTTCGACAGGACTAAGCACTTCCCGACGTCCTTCTCGATATGGAAATTTTGCGCCCGATCCAAAACGGCGCATGGAAAGGATTTATGCAATGATTTACACAACTGAAGTTCAGCACATGTGTCCCGTTGCCAAGGGCGCATACCACGGCCCGGCTCCCATCCCCGAAGAGGGCAAGTGGGTGCAGGCGAAGGAAATCTCGGATATTTCCGGCTTCACGCACGGCGTCGGCTGGTGCGCGCCGCAGCAGGGCGCCTGCAAGCTGACCCTGAACGTCAAGAACGGCGTCATTGAAGAAGCGCTGATCGAAACGCTCGGCTGCTCCGGCATGACCCATTCGGCGGCCATGGCCTCCGAGATCCTCATCGGCAAGACCATCCTCGAGGCTCTGAACACCGACCTCGTCTGCGACGCCATCAACACCGCCATGCGCGAGCTGTTCCTGCAGATCGTCTACGGCCGCACCCAGTCTGCCTTCTCTGAGGGCGGCCTTGCCGTCGGCGCATCCCTTGAAGATCTTGGCAAGGGTCTTCGCTCTCAGGTCGGTACGATGTTCGCTACCAACGAGAAAGGCCCCCGTTATCTCGAGATGGCTGAGGGTTACTGCACCAAGATGGCGCTCAACGCGCAGGACGAGATCATCGGCTACGAGTTCGTCAACCTCGGCAAGATGATGGACTTCGTCAAGAAGGGCATCGACGCCAACGAAGCGCTTGAGAAGGCCAAGGGTCACTACGGCCAGTGGAACAGCGCGGTCAAGTACATTGACCCGCGTCAGGAATAAGGAAGGGAGGACGAAACAATGGCTTTATTTGAAAATTACGAGAGAAGAATCGACAAGATCAACGGCGTCCTCGCTCAGTACGGTATTTCCTCCGTCGAGGAGTGCCGCGAGATCTGCAAGGCCAAGGGCTTTGACCCGTATGAGATTGTCAAGGGCATTCAGCCCATCTGCTTTGAAAACGCCTGCTGGGCGTACACCGTCGGCGCGGCCATCGCGCTCAAGTCCGGCGTGAAGTCCGCTGCCGAGGCTGCCAAGCTCATCGGCGTGGGTCTTCAGTCCTTCTGCATCGACGGCTCCGTTGCCGAAGACCGCAAGGTCGGCCTC
>URLT01000050.1 GCA_900548795.1 uncultured Eubacteriales bacterium | reverse complement strand
CTCCGGGGCTTTGGGGGCGCAGCCCTGCAATCCTGCCGCCGCAAGCAGGAGCACAAGGATGAGACAGATCAGGGAACGCGAAAAATGTTGCTTCATGGTATCCTTCTCCTTATGATAAATTTTCGCCGGGGGAACGAAGCGGCAAAAATGCCGGCCGGATACACGGCAGCTTCGTTCGTTGGGCCGTCTTCCGGCTCACGGAGGCGGAGCGGCGCCTTCTCAGGGCTTGCGCCCCAATGGCTGCGGCGTCCTGCGGCGGACGTCGGCCGATTCGCTTTGCCGCAGATGCGGCGGTTCCGTTTACGGCGGTGGTCCCGCACAGGCTTTGCACCTGTTTCCGAATGCCGCACGGTTCGTGCGGCGTCAAACCCGACCCGACGAGGCCAATTGTAGCAAATTCCGCGCAAAAAAGCAAGGGAAGCTCTGAATCAATCGGCTGCGGCGCTCAGCGGGTCTTTCGCCCCAACTTATCGGTTTGAAAATCTTGAAATACGAAAAGGATTCCTGCGATTTCCAAACCTCAACTTGGAACAAAATCCCTCGCTGACCACTCTTGCGATTGAATCAGAGCTTCCCAAGGCCGGGCAAAAACCTGCCGAGCCTTGCGGATAAGACGTTTGAAGGTTTGCGGCGGCGCCGTTTGGCGTCTGCGTTACTGCTTCTCCTTGAGCAGGTCGCGGATCTCGGTCAGCAGCACTTCCTCGTTCGAGGGCTTCGGCGGCTCTGCGGGCGCTTCCTCCTCCTGCTTCTTGCCCAGCTCACGCACGCGGTTGACGCCCTTGACCATCAGGAAGATCACGAATGCCAAGATCAGGAAGCTGATGAGCGAGGACAGGAAGCTGCCAAATTCGAGGTAGTTCTTCACGACCGTGCCGTCCTCTGCGAGCTTTTCGCCGAACAGGGAGGGCAGCTCGATCCTCCACGCGGAAAAATCGATGCTCCCGGTGAAGATCGACAGGATCGGCATCAGAAGCTTGTCGGTGAACGCGGTCACGAGATCCTTGAAAATGCCGCCGACGATCACGCCGATCGCCATGTCGAACAGGCTGCCCTGCATCGCAAATTCGCGAAACTCCTGAAAAAAGCCCTTTTTCTTCTCTTTCTTTGCCAAAATTTTCACCCCTTTCCGTTTGTTTTCCCGAAAATATTATAGCTTTCGCCCGGAAGAATTGCAAGCGGAAATTATGCGCCGCAGGGCGGCCGGACGGCCGTTTATCCGGCGTCAAGACGGAAAATTCGGCGCTTTTCTGAGGATACCACGCAAAATAGAAGAAAAACTGGTTGAAATCACAGAATCAATCGGCTATAATAAAATTGTATATGTACGTATTTGGGGGGTGCCTGAATGGGCGAGATTCTTTCGGTGATCTCCGGAAAGGGCGGGACCGGGAAAACGTCGGTCTGCGCGGGGGTCGCCTCTTGCTTGGCCGCCGAGGGCAAGCGGGTGCTCTGCATCGACGCAGACATCGGTCTGCGCAATCTGGACATTGCGCTCGGCATGAGCGAGCAGTCCGCCATCACCTTCACCGACGTGATGAGCGGCCTGTATGAGCTTGCAGACGCGACGCCGCACCCCCGTCTGGAGAACCTGTTCCTTCTGACCGCGCCCTTCCGCGAGGAGCCGCAGCCGGATCTCGCGGCCTTCCGAGGGCTGCTCGAGGCGGCGCGCGAGCGCTTCGACTTCTGCCTGATCGACGCGCCTGCGGGCGTGGGGGCGGGCTTCCGCCTCGCGACGGCCTTCGCCGACCGCTGCCTCGTCGTCTCCACGCCGGATCCGGCAAGCATGCGCGACGCGGCCTGCGCCGCAGACCGGCTCGCGCTCGCCGGGAAGGAAAACCTTTCGCTGATCGTCAACCGCGTCACGCCGAGGCTCTTCCGCAAGATGGAGCTGACCGTTGACGACATGATGGACAGCGTCGGCCTGCCGCTGCTGGGGCTTGTTCCCGAGGACCCGATGGTAATGCTTGCGGCCGCGCGCGGCTGCCCGCTGGTGCTTGCCGCGACGGAGGGCGCGGCCGAGGCCTGCCTGCGTATCTCCCGCCGCCTGCGCGGCGTTTCCGTACCGTTGATGAAATTTTGAGGTGAGCTTATGAACATCACACTGATGGCACACGACAAGAAAAAAGAGCTGATGGTGCAGTTCTGCACCGCATACAAAAGCATCCTTGCCAAGCACAGCCTGTCGGCGACCGCCACGACCGGGCGGCTGGTCTCCGAGGCCACGGGTCTGCCGATCACGCTGTTCCTTTCGCACAATCAGGGCGGCCGCCAGCAGGTCGACGCCCGCGTCGCCTATAACGAGATCGACATGGTCATCATGTTCGCCGACCCGAACAACATCGACCCATGGGAGGATCAGCAGATCGTGCAGACGCTGCACCTGTGCGACACCTACAACGTCCCCGTCGCGACCAATCTGGCCTCGGCCGAGATGCTCATCCTCGGGCTTCAGCGCGGCGATCTGGATTGGCGCGAAATGATCCAGCGCAAGCGCACAGTGAGGTAACTGCCATGGACGCATACGAAATAATTGAAAAGATCCGCACGGCGGAGAAGAAAACGCCGGTGCGCGTGACGCTGACGGTCAAGGCGCCGTGTACCTTTTCCGGCGTGGAGGACTTCTGCGGCGGCAGCGGCCTGCATATCCTTTACGGAGACTGGGAGCTTCTGCGCCCCCAGCTCGAGGCAAACCGCGAGCGCATTGCCGCGCTCCACGTCGAAAACGACGCGCGCAACTCCGCGCTGCCGATGCTCGACCTCAAGGCGCTGCATGCGCGCATTGAGCCGGGCGCGATCCTCCGCGAGGGCGTGACGGTCGGGGACAACGCCGTGATCATGATGGGCGCGATCCTGAACATCGGCGCCGTCGTGGGCGAGGGCACCATGATCGACATGGGCGCCGTGCTCGGCGGCCGCGCGACCGTCGGCAAGCGCTGCCACATTGCGGCGGGCGCCGTGCTCGCGGGCGTCATCGAGCCGCCCAGCGCGCAGCCGGTCACGGTCGGAGACGACGTGGTCATCGGCGCGAATGCCGTCGTGCTCGAGGGCGTCCGCGTCGGCAGCGGCGCGGTCGTGGCAGCCGGCTCGGTCGTGACGCAGGATGTGCCCGAGAACGCCGTCGTTGCCGGCGCGCCGGCGCGCATCGTGAAATACAAGGACGAGAAAACCAACGCGAAAACCGCGCTGGTCGACGCTCTGCGCGAGCTATAACTGTTTTTTTGAAAGGATTCGACTGCAGCATATGGTTTTTTTGGATTGGCTGAAGGTGATCTTTCTCGGCATCGTCGAGGGCATCACCGAGTGGCTGCCCATCAGCAGCACCGGCCACATGATTCTCGTTGACAGCTTCTGGAAAACGCCGAACCACCCCGTTCTGACCGAGGACTTCATGAACATGTTCATGGTCGTGATCCAGTTCGGCGCGATTTTGGCGGTCGTGGTGCTGTATTTCAGCAAGCTCTGGCCCTTCCACCGCAAGCGTCTGCCGCGCCATTCGTGGTTCGCCGCGCACAGCGACAACGCCTTCGTCGGCGGTCTGCAAAATTTCTGCGACCGCTATTGCTACATGGACAAGATCGTCATGTGGCTGAAGATCGCCGTCTCCTGCCTGCCGGCCATCCTCATCGGCCTGCCGCTCGACGACTGGATGGACGCGCACCTTTATAACGGCGTCGTGGTCGCTGCGATGCTCATTCTCTACGGCGTGGGCTTCCTCTTCGTCGAGCGCTTCAACCGCTCGCGCAAGCCGCGCGTCGGCTCCGTCGCGGCGCTCACATGGAAGGACGCCGCCCTCATCGGCGTGTTTCAGGTGCTGGCGCTCGTTCCGGGCACCTCGCGCTCCGGCGCGACCATCCTCGGCGGCATCCTGATCGGCGCCTCGCGCGAGACGGCTGCGGAATACACCTTCTTCCTCGCGATCCCGGTCATGTTCGGCGCGTCGCTGCTCAAGCTCGTCAAATTCGGCCTGCACTTCACCGGCACGCAGCTCGCCGTGCTCCTGCTGGCGATGGTCGTGGCCTTCGTCGTGTCGGTCATTGCGATCAAGTTCCTGATGAATTACATCAAGAAGCACGATTTCACCGCCTTCGGCTGGTATCGTATCGTCCTCGGCGTGATCGTCCTGATCTGGTTCCTGCTGAGCAAATAAATAGCTCGGGCGACTCTGCGCGCTTTTCGGCGGAGTCGCCCGCATTTTATCGGAGGTTATCGGAAGAAAGGAATCTGTGTATGCAAAAAACGGAAGAAAAACGGCGGCTGTTCCGGCGTTTGGGGCTTTACGCTCTGCTCGTGCTGGCTGCGGCGGCGCTGCTGCTGACGCTGCTCGGCGCGCACGCGAGGAAGAGCCGGCAGGCGCCTGAGACGGCGTCCGCCGAGACCGAGACGCCTGCGCCGCCGACCGAGCGGCTGCAAGCAATGCAGGACGCGCCGGAGACGGAGGAGCCCGAGCCTGAGACGAAGCAGACGGAGCAGACGGAGCCGGAGACGGAGCAGCCCGCGCCGCTTCCCGCGGGCTACCGCGAGGAGTACGTCCTGCCGCCGCTGTCTGACGGCACGCTCGTGCTGGTGAACCGGGCCTTCGGCTTTGACCCGGACGGCGTCGAGACGGTCTCGATCAACGACCTGCGCTCGATCCACTACGGCGTGCGCAGCACGGAGCTCGGCCTGCGGCCGGAGGTCATCGAGGCGCTGAACGCGTGGCTCGACGACTTTTTTGACCAAAGCGGCATCTGGGAGGTCACCGTGGTCGCGGCGCATCGATCGTTTGCCGAGCAGCAGCAGCTCTATGACAGAGCCGTCCAAAACAACGGGCAGGCCTATGCCGACTGCTATCTGGCGCTGCCCGGCCATAGTGAGCACCACACCGGGCTTGTGCTCGATCTGGACACCTATTTTCCGGAGACGAACGAGAGCGGCGGGTTTTCCGGCACGGGGGCGTACCAATGGGCGGCCGACCACGCGTGGGAATACGGCTTCGTCCTGCGCTATCCGGCCGACAAGACCGACCTCACCGGCATCGCCTATGAATCCTGGCACTATCGCTATGTCGGCCTGCCGCACAGTTATCTGATGGCGGCTGACGGCCTGTGTCTGGAGGAGTACATCGACCGGCTGCGCCGCTGCCCCTTTGACGGCGAGCATCTGACCGTCGAGTGCCTCGGCACGGCCTATGAGCTGTATTTTTGCCCGGCCGGGCGCCTCGTCGTGCCGACCGATCGCGCCTTCACCGTCAGCGGAAACAACGTCGACGGCTATATTGTGACGATTGTCGGCTCATAGCTCTGCCGCGCCGTTCCAATGCCCCGCGCGAACCGACGATTCCGCGCGAGCCGACGCTTCCGCGCCCCGACGTTCCCTGCGCCGCCCCTACGCCCCGCGCCCCACCGTTTTCCCCCAACGTGTCACTGTGAGGAGGGCTGCTGAAGAACCGCGTCCCGAAAAACGCGCACTCGCCCCCGATGTGTCATTGCGAGGAGGGCGCGTGCGCCCGACGCGGCAATCTTTAACTTGGCAGCATGGCATCCCGGAGCAAAAAAACATCATGCATCCGAAAACGAAAAAGAACAAAACGCATTCAAAAAAGATTATTGCACATTTGAAAAACAGCACGCAAGCGCAGGAGCTTCTCCCTTGGCGCTTGCGTGCTGCTTCTGTCGTTACGGCATCCCGCGTCGATACCTTAAAGATTGCCGCGTCGCTTCGCTCCTCGCAATGACATGATTGATGGGTTTTCTTGTGAAAACCGACGTCCTGTGCCGTCGCGGGGGAGCTGGTAGGTTCTGTCGAGGGGAAACCGGCTGCTTCTGTCGTTACGGCATCCCGCGACGATACCTTAAAGATTGCCGCGTCGCTTCGCTCCTCGCAATGACAGATTTGATCGGTTTTGCGGGAAAACCGACGGGGTCTGTCGCGGGAAAATCGACATATTCTGTCGTGGGAAGAGAAATCGACGGGGTCTGTCGCGGGAAAATCGACAGGTTCTGTCGCGGTGGAAACCGACAGGTTCTGTCGTGGGAAAACCGACGGGGACTGCCGTGGGGAGAGAAATCGACGGGTTCTGCTGCGGACAAACCGAGCTGGCTTGAGGGCGCGCGGGCGAGGGCTTGCTCTTTCGTCTTGCGGGCGGGCTGGGGTGATTTTTTTCGCGGAATGCGCGCTTGTTGCACATTTTGCGGCAATTTTGTGCCCTTTCGAGCCTATGGTTGAGGAGGTGAAGACCGTGAAAAGCGAACTGATCGTTGCGCTGCTGTCGTTGGCGGGAACGCTGATCGGCAGCTTCGGCGGCGTGATCGCCTCCTCAAAGCTGACCAACTACCGGTTGGAGCAATTGGAACGAAAGGTGGACAAGCACAATGGCTTCGGAGAACGCATCCCCGTACTTGAGGAAAAGCTCAGAGCCGTCGGGCACCGGCTCGACGACCTCGAGCGCACCGTCTGAGACGACGGTGCAGGAACGGCTCGGCAGGCTCTTAACGATCAAGTCGCTCGTCACGCTCACGGCGACGCTCGTTTTCAGTCTGCTGACGCTGTTCGGGACGATCGGCGGGCAACAGTTTTTGACCGTCTACACCGTGATCGTCGGCTTCTATTTCGGCACGCAGTATGAGCGCGGCGGGAGCAGAGGCGAGCGATGAGGATCTGCATCGACCCCGGACATACCTTCGGCAGCAACCCCAGCCCGGCCAATGAGGCCTACTGCGAGGGCACGCGGATGTTCACGCTGGCGCGTTTTCTGCGGCGGGCGCTTGAGCGCTACGGCGCGGAGGTGGTCTGCACGCGCGGCCGCGTGACGGACGACCCGTCGGACGGCGAGCGGGGACGGATGGGGCGCGGCTGCGCACTGCTGCTGAGCCTGCACAGCAACGCCGTTGCCAGCGGGCACAACGAAAACGTGGACTATGTCTCGGTGCTCTATCCGGCAAGCCGCCGGGGCGAGCGGCTCGCGCAGGAGCTGTCGGAGGTGATCGCCGACGTGATGGGAACGCGGCAGCCGCCGCAGTTTCTTGTGCGCCGCAGCGCCGCGCGGGACGCGGATCATGACCCCGTGATGCGTATCGCAGCGCAGACGGGCGCGGTCGCGCTGCACGTGGAGCACAGCTTCCACACCAACCCGCGCACGGCGCAGTGGCTGCGCTCGGACGAAAACCTGCGCCGTCTGGCCGAGGCGGAGGCCGCGCTCATCGCCGAGGCCTGCGGGCTGTCGCTGCCCGAGACGCGCTACGAGCTGCTTCAGGACGTGAAGACCCCGCGCTACCGCGCCACGCTGGAGAAGCTGGCGCGGCGCGGACTGCTCGACGGCTGGGGCGAGGGGGAGGCGCGGCGGCTCGATCTCGGAGAGGACAGCCTGCGGCTGCTCACGCTGCTCGACCGGGCGGGTGTTTTTGACCTCGTCCGATGAGCGCATTTTCCGAAAAAAACGGTGGGCTTCCGATCGGAAACCCACCGTTTTTCTATCTGAATCTTATGTTTTTCGCGTGAATTGCGCGCCGCATTTGGGGCAGCGGATCTTGAGCTTGCCGCGATGGCGCGGAACGCGCATCGACTGCCGGCAGCTCGGGCAGCGGAAGTAGCGGTTTTTCCGGTCGGTCAGGCGCGTCCAAAACCCGCGGAACGCCCGGTTTTCGCGCTGCCTGCGGTAAATGTTTCGCGAGAGCAGGCGGAAAAGCGCATAGCCCAGCATGGCGTAGACCAAAAGCGACAGCACCGGCCAGACGCCGAGGGCATAGAACGCCCGCCCGCGGAAGAGCACGGAGAGCAGATTATTCAGCAGACTCAGGCACACCGCCGCGCCCAGCAAAAACAGATTGAAATTGTCGGAGCCATACCGCCCGTACATGAAGCGGCGCAGGGACTCGGACAAGCGTCGAAACATATGCATCACCTACTGACAATTATAGCGGTTTCAGCCGCATTTACAAGTGACCGCAGGAAGAATTTACGAAATATTTACGATTTTATGAAGAAAATAACATGATGACACAAACAAAACGTAACAATGCATAACGAGAAAAACAAATCTGCGGAATTTGCGATTTTCCGCCGGCACGGTATTGTACCGCGCCGGTTTTTTTGATATAATAAAAAGAAAAAATGGGGGTTCGCGTCTGCAAGACGGCGCGTCCCCGGAATGTGGATGTGGCTTTTGTTTTGAAGTACGGAACATGGAAGATCGGGCGGCCCGACGCGGCGGTCGTGGAGGCGCTTGCGCCGCGCTACGGCGCACTGACGGCGCGGGTGCTCAGCGCGCGCGGCTGCGCGACGGAGGAGCAGGCCGAGGCGCTTTTGCGCACGGACGGCGCGCTGGAAAGTCCGCTGCTGCTCAGGGAAATGGAGCGCGCCGTCGCGGTCATCGAGCAGGCGCTGCGCGACGGGACGCGCATTGCCGTCTTCGGCGATTATGACGTCGACGGCATCACGGCGACCTGCCTTTTGACGGATTATCTGCGCTCGCGCGGCGCGGATTGCATTTATCACATCCCCGGGCGGCTCGAGGAGGGCTACGGCCTCAATGCCGGGGCGATCCGGGAGCTTGCCGCGCAGGGCGTGGGGCTGATCGTCTCGGTCGACTGCGGCATCACGGCGCTCGAGGAGGCGCGGCTGTGCCGCGAGCTGGGCGTGCGTCTGGTCATCACCGACCACCACGAGTGCCGCCCGACGCTCCCGCAGGCCGACGCCGTGGTCGACCCGCACCGCCCCGACCGCACCTATCCGCACACCGACCTGTCGGGCGTGGGCGTTGCCTTCAAGCTGGCGGCGGCGCTCGAGGGCGATCAGGAGCGCATGGCGCAGCGCTACTGCGATCTGGTCTGTCTCGGCACCGTTGCGGACGTCATGCCCCTGCGCGGGGAGAACCGGCGGCTGGTCGTGATGGGGCTTGCCGATCTGCAGCGGCCGCACCGCCTCGGTCTGCGCGCGCTGACGGAGGCCTGCTCGTGCGGCGGGCAGCCGGTCACGGCCTCGACCATTGGCTATGTGCTCGCGCCGCGCATCAACGCCGCCGGGCGCATGGAGCACGCCGAGCTGGCCGTGCAGCTCTTCCTCTCGGACGATCCGGCGCAGGCGCGGGAGCTGGCCGAGACGCTTTGCCGGCTCAACCGCGAGCGGCAGTCCACGGAGAGCGAAATTTACCGCGAGGCAAGCGAGATGGTGCGCCGCGAGCACCCGGACGACAGCGCCCTCGTGCTGGCCGGGGAGAACTGGCATCAGGGCGTCATCGGCATCGTTGCCTCGCGCCTGTGCGAGGAATTCTGCCGGCCGACCTTCCTGATCTGCATGAACGGGGAGCACGGCAAGGCTTCCTCGCGCTCCTACGGCGGCTTCAACCTGTTTCGCTCGCTTCAGGAGCTTGCGCCCCTGCTGGAGGGCTACGGCGGGCATGAATTTGCCGCGGGCTTCACCATCCCGCGCGAGAATATCGACGTGTTTCGGCGCGAAATGTGCCGCCGGGTGCAGGCGCACCGGGATTCCGGCGCAGGGCAGCCCGCGCTGGAGATCGACTGCGCCGTTCCGGCGCGGCTGCTGACCGAGCCGGAGATCGCCGCGCTCGACCGGCTCGAGCCGTGCGGCGCGGGCTGCCCCAAGCCGGTGCTCTGCCTGAGCGGGGCGGACGTCGAGCGCGTCGGCACCGTCGGCGGAGGAAAGCATCTGCGGATGCAGCTTCGCAGCGCGGACGGCGTCAGCCTGCAGGCGATCTATTTTTCCGCCGGGGCGCTGGCCGAGAGGCTGCACGCCGGCGACCGCGTGGACGTTGCGTTCCACGCTCAGATCAATGAATTCCGAAATGTGCGCAGCGTGCAGCTTCAGGTGCTCGACCTGCGCCGCTATACGCCTGCCGGGCTGTTCGACCGCTATCGCGCGGGGCAGTGTCTGACGGGCGAGGAGCGCGCGGCGCTCGCGCCGCAGCGCAGGGACGTCGCCGACGTTTGGCGCTATCTCTGCCGCGCGGCCGACCGGAACCGGACGCTGCGCTGCGACCGCAGCGCCCTGTGCCGCGCCGTTTCAACGCTTTGCCCGCGCCACAGCCCGGAGCGCACGCTGCCCTGTGTGGCGATCCTTGCGGAGCTGCGGCTGCTGACCGTCCGGCGCGACGGCGCGATGCTGACGCTCACGCTGGCAGACGGCAGCGTCCGCTCGGCGCTGGAAAACAGCGCGCTCTACCGCGCTTTGAAGGGAGAGAGCTGAATTTGGAAACCTTTCAGGACCATTATAACAGCATGATGAAGACCATCGCGCAGCATTGCCCGCAGGCCGACCTTTCCGTTATCAACCGCGCCGTGGACTATGCCCGCGCCAAGCACGACGGGCAGCTCCGCAAGGACGGCTCGCCTTATATCATCCACCCGCTGGCCGTCGCCGAGATCGTCGCCGAGACCGGGCTGGATACCGACGCCATCCTCGGCGCGATCCTGCACGACTGCATCGAGGACACCGACTCGACCTATGACGAGATCTCCCGCCGCTTCGGCGCGACCGTCGCGGCGCTGGTCGAGGGCGTCACCAAGCTGACGCGCGTGGAGTATTCCACGCTCGAGGAGCAGCAAATGGAGAATCTGCGCAAGATGTTCATGGCCATGAGCAAGGACATCCGCGTGGTGCTCATCAAGATCTGCGACCGGCTGCACAACACGCGCACAATGGAATACCAGACCCCGGCCAAGCAGATCTCAAAATCCCGCGAGACGATGGATATTTACGCCCCGCTGGCGCACCGTCTCGGTATGCAGAAGATCAAATGGGAGCTGGAGGACACCAGCCTGAAATACCTCGACCCCGCGGGCTATAACGACATCATGACCTATCTCGACGCCCATCAGGCCGAGGCCGACCGCTTCATGAAGGAGATCCAGACGACCATCACGACGCGGCTGTCCTCCGTGGGCATCCACGGGACGATCTACGGCCGCATCAAGCACGTCTATTCCATCTACCGCAAGATGAAGGCGCAGAACAAGACGATCGACGAGCTTTACGACATGTACGCCTTCCGCGTGATCGTCGATTCCATCCCGGACTGCTATAACGTCCTCGGCCACATTCACGACCTGTTCAATCTGGTGCCGGGGCGCTTCAAGGACTATATCTCCACGCCGAAGCCCAATATGTATCAGTCGCTCCACACGACGGTCATCGGCCATCAGGGCATCCCCTTCGAGGTGCAGATCCGCACGTGGGAGATGCACGAGACGGCGGAATACGGCATCGCCGCGCATTGGAAATATAAGCAGGGCGTGGCCGGAGGCGACGAGAAGCAGTTTGAATGGGTGCGCCGTCTGCTGGAGTCGCAGCAGGAGGAAAACGACGCCGAGGATTACATCCACTCGCTCAAGGTCGATATGTTCGACGACGAGGTCTTCGTCTTCACCCCGAAGGGAAAGGTCATGAGCCTGCCCTCCGGCTCGACGCCGATCGACTTTGCCTATGCGATCCACTCCGGCGTCGGCAACGCCATGGTCGGCGCAAAGGTCAACAACCGCATTGCCAGCTTCGACCAGCCCCTGAGAAACGGCGACATCGTTGAGATCCTGACCTCCAAGACCGCCAAGGGGCCGAGCCGCGACTGGCTGAATATCTGCAACTCCAATCAGGCGCGCACGAAGATCAAGCAGTGGTTCAAAAAGGAAAAGCGCGAGGAGAACGTCGCGCACGGCAAGGCCAGCTTCGAGGGCGAGCTGCGGCGCGGCGGCGTGAATCCGTCGCTCGTGCAGGATCCCGAGCTGCTGCCGACGCTGCTGCGCAAGCTGGCCTTCGACTCGCTGGACGATATGTACGCCGCCATCGGCTACGGCGGCCTGACGGCGGCCAAGGCCTTCGGCCGCGTGCGCGACGAGCTGACCCGCGCCAGCAGGCAGCAGACGGCGGCCAAGGAGCCGCCCAAGCAGACCGAAACGGTCAAGAGCCGCCACAAGGATTCCGGCGTGACGGTCGAGGACATCGACTCGTGCATGATCAAATTCTCGCGCTGCTGCACGCCCGTCCCCGGAGACGAGATCATCGGCTTCATTACGCGCGGCTACGGCGTGTCCGTCCACCGCAAGGACTGCCGCAACGCCGCCGGCGCCAACGACCCCAAGCAGAAGGGGCGCTGGGTGCAGGTGCACTGGAACACCGCCGAGGACAAGCCGTTCTCCACGACCTTCGAGATCGACTCGGAGGATCGCAGCGGGCTTTGGATGGACATCGCCACCGCGCTGTCGACCGCCAAGGTCAAGGTCTCGGAGATCTCCGCGCGCGAAATGCCCGCCGGGAAGGCGCGCACCGTTGCGACCTTCGAGGTCAAAAACGTGCAGGAGCTGGAGAGCATCCGCACGAAGATCCGCGCGATCCCGGGCGTTACGGACGTGCGAAGGGGGCAGGACTGATGCGCGCGGTCGTGATGCGTGTGAAGCACGCCTCCGTGACGATCGACGGGCGCGTCAACGGCGCAATCGGGAAGGGACTGCTGATCCTGCTGGGCGTCGCACCGACCGATACGCCCGCGCTGTGCGATAAATTGGCGGAAAAGGCGCTCGGACTGCGCATTTTCTGCGACGAAAACGGGAAAATGAACCGTTCCCTTGCCGACGTCGGCGGGCAGGTGCTCGTGGTGAGCCAGTTCACGCTCTTCGCCGACTGCAAAAAGGGCAAACGCCCGAGCTTCTTCGGCGCGGCCGCGCCGGAGCTTGCAGACGCGCTCTATGAGCGCTTCTTAGACGACTGCCGCGTCCGTGGCTTCGAGCCGCAGCACGGCGAATTCGGCGCGGATATGCAGGTGGAGTCCTGCAACGACGGGCCGGTCACGATCCCGCTCGATACGGACGATTGGATGTGAGATTCAGATGAAAATCCGGAAAATTCCGGTCGGAATGCTTCAGGAAAATTGTTATTTTGTCTCCGACGAAAACGGCGAGACGGCCGTGATCGATCCGGGCGACGAGGCGGGCAGGCTGCTCGGCCTTTTGCAGAGCGGCGGCCTGACGCCGCGCTGTATTCTGCTCACGCACGGCCATTTTGACCACGTCGGCGCGGCCGCGGCGCTCGCGGAGCGCTATCATTGCCCGGTGTATCTGCATGAGGCAGACCGGGCGCTCCCGGCGCGGCTGACCGGCGGGCCGCTGCCGCAGACGCGTGCGCTGCGCGAGGGCGACGAGCTTGCCGCCGGGGCGCTGCGCTTCCGCGTGCTCGAAACGCCGGGGCATTCGGCAGGCTCGGTCAGCCTGCTGTGCGGCGACGCGCTGTTCTCCGGCGACACGATCTTTGCCGGAGGCTCGTGGGGGCGGACGGATTTCCCC
>URLT01000049.1 GCA_900548795.1 uncultured Eubacteriales bacterium | reverse complement strand
GAGCCGTAACAGCGGCACGCTGGCAAATTTTTTGCTCGATTACTATCAAAAAACGGGGCAGGCGAGTGCCGTGCACCCGGTCAGCCGGTTGGATCGCGATACCTTCGGCGTGGTGCTGCTCGCCAAAAGCTCGCACGTCCACGCGCGGTTTCACGCGATGCAGCGGGCAGGGGAGCTGGAGAAGATCTACCGCGCGGCGGTCTTTGGCGTGCCGTCCGCAGAAAGCGGCGTGATCGACGCGCCGATCGCGCGCGTTGAGGGCAGCAGCCTGCTGCGCCGCGTCGACCCCTCGGGCAAGCCTGCGCGGTCTGCCTATCGCGTGCTCGAGACGCGGCCGGTGCGCGGAACGGTCTGTTCCCTGCTGGAGCTGCACCCGCTGACCGGCCGCACGCATCAGCTCCGGCTGCATTGCCTGCATATCGGCTGCCCCATTCTTGCAGACCCGCAGTACGCCACGGACGAGAGCCGCGCGTTTTCCGACGCTCTCGGGCTGCTGGGGCAGCGGCTTTGCGCCGCGTCGCTGCGCTTTGTGCATCCGATAACCGGGAAGAACGTCGAAATTTTGTCAAATCAAGCGGTTGGCCTTGATTTTTCGCCCGCAGAGGGAGTATAATGGAACAAGCAAAAATTGCAAAAATAACGGAGGAAAGAAACATGTTTGACCGTTTGATCGAAATGCTGAAAAACGGCGAGCCTCGCAAGCTCGTTTTTACCGAGGGACATGACGCCCGCATTCTGGAGGCCGCCGCACGCCTGAAGCGCGAGGGCTTCCTGACCCCGATCCTGATCGGCTCCGTCAAGACGGTTCGCGCCAAGGCTGCCGAGGGCGGCTTTGACATCGACGGGCTGGAGATCCTCGACCCCGAGACCTACCCCGAGATGGACGCCATGGTCGCCAAGATGGTCGAGCTGCGCAAGGGCAAGATGACCGCCGAGGATTGCCGCGCGAACCTGCGCAAGGGCAACTATTTCGGCACGATGCTCGTTAAGCTGGGACGCGCCGACGCGCTTCTCGGCGGCGCGACCTATTCCACCGCCGACACCGTTCGCCCGGCGCTCCAGCTTGTCAAGACCAAGCCCGGCGCGCACCTCGTGTCCTCCTGCTTCATTCTCACCCGCGGCGAGGAGAAGCTGGCGATGGGCGACTGCGCGATCAACATCTCTTATGAGGATTCCGTCGACAAGGAAGGAAACGTGACGGTCTCCGCCGCAGACAAGCTGGCGGAGGTTGCCGTCGAGGTTGCCAACTGCGCCAAGCTCTTCGGCATCGACCCGCGTGTGGCTATGCTGAGCTTCTCGACCAAGGGCAGCGGCAAGGGCGGCACGGTCGCTCTGTCGCAGAACGCTACCGCCATCGCTAAGGAGATGGCTCCCGACGTCGACATCGACGGCGAGATGCAGTTCGACGCGGCGGTCTCCCCGGTCGTCGGCCAGCTCAAGTTCCCCGGCTCGAAGGTCGCCGGGCACGCCAACACCTTTGTTTTCCCGTGCATCGAGGCCGGTAACATCGGCTATAAGATCGCCCAGCGTCTGGGCGGCTACGAGGCCTACGGCCCGATCCTGCTCGGCCTGAACGCGCCGATCAACGATTTGAGCCGCGGCTGCACCGCAGACGAGGTCTATCACATGGCGATCATCACGGCCGCCCAGAAGTAAGCGGCCGAACCCTGCGCCGGGCAGTCAAACGACTGCCCGGCCTGTATTTTCTTTGAAAAAAGCGAAAAAAACAGGAAAAAACACAAATTTGGGATTGACCCCGTGGAGCTTTTGTGGTAGAATGATTCTACCTGTGAAAAAGGGGGCTATTTTTGCGCCCATTTTCAGCCGCGGACGGTGCAGCGTAGTTTCGCACCAGCTAAATTTTTCATAGGCCGCGGTGATACAGGGAGGCAATTATTTAAGGAGGTGCCGAAATGCGCGTAAAGATCACGCTTCGCTGCAACGAGTGCAAGCAGAGAAACTACAACACGATGAAGAACAAGAAAAACGATCCCGACCGTCTTGAGATGAAGAAGTATTGCAGGTTCTGCAGAAAGCATACCGTTCACACCGAGACCAAGTAAAGGAAAGGAAGGAACAAGATGGCAGAAGTTAACAAGAAGCCCAATTTCTTCGTTCGTTCCGGCCGTGCGATTTCCAAATGGTTCCGGGAGATGAAGAGCGAGCTGAAGAAGGTCGTTTGGCCGTCCGGCAAGCAGTTGGTCAACAATACGCTCGTCGTTCTGGCTTCCGTCCTGGTCGTCGGCATCATTGTCTGCCTGTTTGACTGGCTGGCAAGCGAAGGCGTCACCCTGCTGGGTAAGTTCTGAGGCCGCCATGGCAGAGGCAGCAAAATGGTATGTTGTGCATACCTATTCCGGCTATGAAAACACCGTAAAAACGACCATTGAGAAGACGGTCGAGAACCGCAGCCTGCAAGACCTCATCTATCAGGTCGCCATTCCGATGGAGACCGTCACCGAGATCACCGACAACGGTCCGAAAACCTATGACCGCAAGGTGTTCCCCGGCTATGTGCTGGTGAAGATGGTGATGACGGACGACGCATGGTACATCATCAAAAATGTCCGCGGCGTCACCGGTTTTGTCAGCTCCGGAAGCAATAAGCCCACGCCTCTGACAGACGACGAGGTCTATCAGCTCGGCATGGAAAAGCGCGAGATCGTCGTTGGCTACAAGGTCGGGGATACCGTCGCGATCGTCGACGGCCCGCTCAGCGGCTTTAACGGCGTCGTTGAGGAGCTGGATGTCGAAAAGAACAAGGTCCGCGTGACCGTGTCCATGTTCGGCCGCGAGATGCCGGTCGAGCTGGAGCTGGATCAGGCAGAGCTCGTCAGCGAGTAAAGCTCGGTCACAAACGTGGGAGGGGTTTTTGGATCCCCCGCCAAAAATACGCTTCGGCGTATCACCACATTTCAATTTGGAGGTGCTACTTATGGCACAGAAAGTTACTGGTTATATCAAGCTTCAAATTCCGGCCGCGAAGGCCACCGCTTCGCCCCCTGTCGGCCCGGCTCTGGGTCAGCACGGCGTCAATATCGCTCAGTTCATCAAGGAATTCAACGACCGCACCAAGGATCAGATCGGCTTCAAGATCCCGGTCGTCATCACGGTCTATTCCGACCGCTCCTTCTCCTTCGTCACCAAGACTCCTCCGACCCCGACCCTCATTCTGAAGGCTGCCGGTTTGGACAAGGCGTCCGGCGCACCCAACAAGGAAAAGGTCGGCTCCATCACCACCGCTCAGGTGCGTGAGATCGCCGAGAGAAAAATGCCCGACCTCACCGCTGCTTCCATCGAAGCCGCTATGAGCCAGGTTGCCGGCACCTGCCGCAGCATGGGCGTCACCGTCACCGACTGATTGCAGTTCTGACAGGGTCGTGCTTTTGACCCTGATATGTGGGAGGATTATTCCGCATCACCACTTTTTAGGAGGATTTAACATTGTTTAGAGGTAAGAAATATCAGGACAGCGCGAAGCAGATCGACCGCTCCGTGCAGTATGAAGCCGCCGATGCCCTTGCCCTCGTGGTCAAGACCGCTCCGGCGAAGTTCGACGAGACCGTCGAAATCCACATCAAGCTCGGCGTTGACTCCCGTCATGCCGATCAGCAGGTTCGCGGCGCCATCGTGCTCCCGAACGGCACCGGCAAGACCCGCAAGGTTCTCGTTTTCGCGAAGGACGCCAAGGCGGACGAAGCCCGCGAGGCCGGCGCCGATTATGTCGGCGGCATGGATCTCGTTGAGAAGATCACCAAGGAAAACTGGTTCGATTTCGACGTCGTCGTCGCTTGCCCGGATATGATGGGCATCGTCGGCCGTCTCGGTAAGGTGCTCGGCCCGAAGGGCTTGATGCCGTCGCCGAAGGCCGGCACCGTCACTCCGAACGTGGCTGCCGCCATCAAGGAGATCAAGGCCGGTAAGATCGAGTATCGTCTCGACAAGACCAACATCATCCACTGCCCGATCGGCAAGGTTTCCTTCGGTGCAGAGAAGCTGACCGAGAACTTCAACGCGCTGATGGGCGCCGTCATCAAGGCCAAGCCCGCCGCTGCGAAGGGTCAGTATGTGCGCTCCTGCGTCGTCGTCTCCACCATGGGCCCCGGCGTCAAGGTCAACGCTTCGAAGCTGTAAGCTCATACAGTCACATCAACCGGGACGGCCGCGCCGTCCCGTTTTTTTATATTCCTTTGGGGAAAATCTGTAATGCGTTCGAAAAATCCTCCGCGATGCTGTAACGATTTGCGGTTTTTCCGATCTAATAAATGGAAGGTGGTGATGACGTGCCGGATTTTGAAGCGATGTTCCGCGAAAACAATCGGCTGATCTTTCGATTTCTGATGAAGCTGTGCGCGGATGCGTCCTTGGCCGAGGAGCTGATGCAGGAGACCTTTTTTCGCGCCTATATCAACCTGTCGAGTCTGCACGACGAAACAAGGGCGTCGGCGTGGCTGTGCCGGATCGCGAAAAACACCTATTTTGCGTGGTATAACGAGCAGAAAAAAAGTCTGCCGCTGTCGGAAGAGCCGTCGGTGGCGGACGGAACGGAGCTTGCCGAGCTTTTCGGGGAAAAGGAGCTTGCCGGGGCGGCGTTTTCTTGCCTGAACGCGCTGGAGGCGCCTTACAAAGAGGTGTTTCTTCTCGCTGTTTTCGGCGGATTGTCCCTGAAGAATATCAGCGCAATGTTCGGAAAAAGCGAAAGCTGGGCGCGCGTCACCTACTACCGCGCCAAGAAAAAAATCATGGAAGGATTGGAGAAAACATATGGACTGTAATGTGATCAGTGATCTTCTGCCGCTGTATGTCGACGGCTGCTGCACGGCGGAGAGCGCGGCGCTCGTGGCCGCGCACCTGAAAACCTGCGAAAAATGCCGGAAAAGCTATGAACAGATGCGCGCTGCCTGTCCGGCGCAGGAGGACGCGCCCATGTCCGCGCGGCCGCGCCGGGTATGCGCTTGGCAGGCGTCGCTGCTGCAATCGCTGCTGCTGTTTGTGTCCTTCGGTGTGCTGACGCTGGGCGTTGTGCTTGAAAATCGGACGCCGGCCGGTGCTTCCAACGGCCTGTGGGCAATCGCACTGATCGTTCCGGCGACCGCCTCGCTCCTGTCTCTGGCGAACTGGTTTTTCCTGCGGCTCTACCCGAGCAGAAGGGCATTCTCCGTCTGCTCCTGCGCGATAACGGTCCTGCTCATCGCGTTCGGTTACGTCTGGGCGGCCGTTCACTATGCAGCCCATGGGATCGTGCTGACCGCGCCGTTCGTCGCGGGCGGATGCGCGCTCAGTGCGGCCGCCTGCGCAGCTGCCGCGTGCCTGTCCAACCGTTACGCACGTCTTCTGGGCAGGGAATGAAGCGGGCGTTGATTCGGCGCTTCTGTCTCCTGCTCGTTCTGCTTTTGCTGCTGGGAGCGGGGATTGCGGCGCTGCTTGCCGTATGCAATCTGGGTGAGATGGGGCGCTTTGTGCTGTTCATGCGGAGCGCGGCCCGCGTGACCGACGATCGCGCGGGCAAGGGCGAGATTTTCGAGTTCGTATGCGTGCACGAGGATGCGCTGCTTCTGAGCATTCAGGACGGAACGACCGAACAATTTGAAAATGTGGATGTCGTACGGTCGGTCAGCAGGAACAAAGATGTGGTCGATTTTGGCTGTGGGGGCGCGGGCTTCGGACCGGATACGACCTATGTGGGCTTTTTCTATTCGGCAGACCATGACCTCGCCGGGGCATGGTGCGGTCCGAGCGATGCCTCACAATTGCAGCCGTCGGGAAAGGGCTTCGAGTGGAGGCAGCCGGACGGAGACAACCGGTACTATGTTGAGCACATCTGCGGAGAATTCTATTACTACGAGGCTTCGTTTTAACCGGGACGGCCGCGCCGTCCCGGTTTTTGGCGTCTTGACGGGGCGGGGCGATTCGCGTATAATGATGAAAGAAGCTAGGGAACCTCTGAATCAATCAGCTGCGGCGCTCAGCGGGTCTTTTGCCCCAACTGATCGGTTTGAAAATCTTGAAATACGTAAAGGATTCCTGCGATTTCCAAACCTCAATTTGGAAACAAAATCCCTCGCTGACCGCTCTTGCGATTTAATCAGAGGTTCCCTAGCAGAGCCGGAGGAGAAGCGCATGGCGACAACAGCGGCATATATGGAGTATGTGATGGAACGACTTGCGGCCTTTGGTGACTGGCGCTGCCGCAAACTGTTTGGCGAATACATGGTTTACCGCAGCGGCAAACCGCTGCTGCTCGTTTGCGACAACACGGTGTTTGTGAAAAAAACTGCCGGAGCTTGCCGTGCTGATGGAACAGGCGGGTTGCGGCCTGCCCTATGAGGGCGCAAAGGAGCATTATGTGCTCGATTTGGAGAACACGGTGCTGCTCGAGCGTGTCTTGCCGGTGCTGGAGGCTGCGACGCCCCTGCCGAAGCCGCGAAAAAAGAAGGTCTGAGGAGGAAGCATATGGAATTCAAGCTGCACGCGCCGTATTCGGCCACCGGCGACCAGCCGCAGGCCATTGCGGCGCTGACCGAGGGGTTAAAAAAGGGGATGAAGGAGCAGGTGCTTTTGGGCGTGACCGGCTCGGGCAAGACCTTTACGATGGCCTCCGTCATTGCCAATCTGAACCGCCCGACACTGGTGCTGGCGCATAACAAGACGCTTGCCGCTCAGCTTTGCAGCGAATTCCGGGAATTCTTCCCGGAAAACGCCGTCGAATACTTCATTTCTTATTACGATTATTACCAGCCGGAGGCATACATCGCCCATACCGACACCTATATCGAAAAGGACTCGGCAGTCAACGACGAGATTGAGCGCCTGCGGCACAGCGCGACGTCCTCGCTCTTCGAGCGGCGCGACGTGATCGTTGTGGCCTCTGTCTCGTGCATCTACGGTCTGGGCGACCCGATCGACTATCAGAACATGGTCATCTCCCTGCGCACCGGCATGGTCAAGCCGCGCGACGAGCTGACAAAAAAGCTAGTCGAGATCCGCTATGAGCGCAACGACCTCGAATTTGCGCGCAATCACTTCCGCGTGCGCGGCGACACGGTAGAGATTTACCCGGTCTATTGGTCGGGGCGGGCGATCCGCGTCGAATTCTTCGGCGACGAGATCGAGCGCATTTCCGAGATCAACGCCGTGACGGGTGTGCCGGAGCGCGTGGTCAACCACGTCGCGATCTATCCTGCGTCGCACTATGTTGCAAGCCGCGAGAAGCTCAACCGCGCGATCATCGAGATCGAGCGCGAGATGGAGGAGCGCGAGGCGTGGTTTAAGGCGCACGACAAGCTCCTCGAGGCGCAGCGCATCCGCCAGCGCACGATGTATGATATTGAAATGCTGCAGGAAATCGGCTTTTGCAGCGGCATCGAGAACTATTCCCGCGTGATTTCCGGCCGCGCGCCGGGCACGCCGCCGATGACGCTGCTGGACTATTTCCCGAAGGATTTTCTGCTCTTTGTCGACGAGAGCCACGTTACACTGCCGCAGGTGCGGGCAATGTACGCCGGCGACCGCAGCCGCAAGGAGAGCTTGGTCGATTACGGCTTCCGCCTGCCGAGCGCGTTCGACAACCGGCCGCTGACCTTCCCGGAGTTCCAGAGCAAGATCGGGCAGGCCGTCTATGTCTCGGCGACTCCGGCAGAGTTCGAGCGCGAGCGCGCCGGGCAGGTCGTCGAGCAGGTCATCCGCCCGACCGGTCTGCTTGATCCGAGGATCGACGTGCGTCCCATCGAGGGGCAGATCGACGATCTGATCGGCGAATGCAACGCCGTGATCGCGCGGCAGGAGCGCGTGCTGGTCACGACGCTGACGAAAAAAATGGCCGAGGATTTGACGACCTATTTGCAAAAGGCGGGTATCCGCGTGCGCTATATGCATTCGGACGTCGCCGCGCTCGAGCGTATGGAAATTCTGCGCGACTTGCGTCTGGCGAAATTCGACGTGCTGGTCGGCATCAACCTGCTGCGCGAGGGCTTGGATCTGCCCGAGGTCTCGCTGGTGGCGATCCTCGATGCGGACAAGGAGGGCTTCCTGCGCAGTGAGACGAGTCTGATCCAGACGATCGGCCGCGCCGCGCGAAACGCCGGGGGACGCGTTATCATGTACGCCGATAAGATCACGCCCGCCATGCGCGCGGCCATCGACGAGACGGAGCGCCGCCGCGGCATTCAGGACGCGTATAACCGTGCGCACGGCATCGTGCCGAAAACCATCATCAAGGACGTGCGCGAGCTGATCGAGATCACGCAGTCCGAGGGCGAGGCCAAGCGCGCAGACGGCGTTAAGATGACGCGCGTCGAGCGAGAACGCGAGATCGCGCGCTTGGAAAAAGAGATGAAGGCCGCCGCGCGGATGATGGAATACGAATACGCTGCCGTTCTGCGCGACCGCATCATGGAGCTGCGCGCGGCCGAAACGCCCCGTTCGGGGAAAACGAAAGCTTGACAAAGGATTGTCATTCTGCTAAAATCAAGGTTATACTAGAATCTGTTAAAAAGCTTGAAAAGCTTTTTATAGCGCCGAAGACGCGTCAGATTCTGCATGAGACGGCGCAGCGTGCATTCGCACGCTGCGAGTGTGCGTAGCACACGGGATTCTTGATTAAAACTATGAAATATTTTAATCAAGAATCAGTATTAGAATCCGAAAGGGAAGAAGGAGGAAATGTTCTAAATGAAGAAATTGTTTGCAGTGTCTCTTGCGCTCGTGCTTGCGCTCAGCCTCTTCGCGGGGTGCAGTCTGACCCGCTCGACGCAGAAGCAGCTTGTCGGAAAGTGGGAGGGCAAGGCCGATATGACCGACGTCATGGTCGATGCGCTCAAGAGCGAAACGGGCGACAGCTTTGACTTTGAGCCGGATCCCATCTACATCTACGCCGTTCTGACGCTCAATGCGGACGGCACCTACAGCGTGGAGTTCGACGAGGCCAAGACGATCGAGTCCATGAAGGGCATGGTCGAGAGCATGAAGGCACCGCTCAAGGAGACGCTCTACCAGACCTTTGAGGCACAGGGCATCAGCCGCGAGGACGCAGACGCCGCAATCGCCTCGAGCACCGGCATGACGATGGATGAGTATGTCAACCTTACGCTCGACGAGCTGAAGGACGAAATGGACATCGACCTGGACGACAGCAACGAGAAGGGAACCTTCATCGCGACGGACAGCACCATGACGCTCCGCAGCGAGGACGGGATCGAAGACAGCATCTCCTTCCGGCTCGAGGGCGACCGCATGACGCTCTCGTTCAGCGCAAGTGAGCTTGACGATGACCTGTTCGCGGGCGTGGACAAGCTGAACTTCGTCTTTGAGCGCGTAAACTGATCAAAAAAAACGGCAAACGCCCGGATGTCCCTGCGGGGCGTCCGGGCGTTTTCGAGCATCTATGGAACGGAGAACAGGCATGAAACGAACGATTTCGTTGATTTTGACCCTTGCGCTGCTGCTGGCCGGACTCGCCGGGTGCGTCAAGCCGAGCAGGCTCGTCGGCACGTGGACGGGGAGCATGGATGTGACCGAGCTGATCTGCGCGCTTTTGGCGCAGCAGACCGGGCAGACGGAGGTCACGCTGGCTTCCAAGGCAGAGATCCCGCTGGTGCTGACTTTTGAGCGCGGCGGGACATACCGGCTCAGCATGGAGAAGGCGCACGTGCTCGACACACTCTCGAGTGTCGTGATGGGCTACAAGGATGAGCTGCGGCAGGTGTTTTACAGCCAGATGTCCGACGGCTACTCCGCCGACGACCTTGACAGGACGATCAAGGAGACGACCGGCATGAGCATGGACGCCTATCTGGAGGCCTATCTGAAGGAGCTGGTCAGCCGGATGAGCCAGACGCTGGACGACGGCGTCCTGAGCGCGACGGAGGAGACCGGAACCTATTCCGAAAACGGAGACAGCCTGCTGCTGACGCCGCAGGGCGAGGCCTCCGTGAGCTGCAAATTCACCCTCAGCGGCGGCACGCTAAGCGTCACGGCAAATACCTCCGACGCGGCAAGCGTCACGCTGACCTTGACAAAAAAATAACGGCCGGCCAACGCGCAGACCCCCTGCCTTCACAGATGAAGGCAGGGGGTCTTGCGGCAGGATCGGATCAATAGCCCGGCTTGCCGAGCAGATGGAACATATTTTTTTTGTAGAACTCGACACCGGGCTGGTTGAAGGGATTGACGCCCAGCATATAGGCGGAGATGCCGCACGAGAGCTCGAAGAAATAAAAGAGCTCGCCCAGCGTGTCGGCGCCGATGCGGTCGGTTTGCAGCACCATGACCGGCACGCCGCCGTCCACATGCGCCGCGAGTGTGCCGCGGAAGGCCTGCTCCTCAACAAAGTCAAGCGACTTGCCCTCGAGATAGTTCAGCCCGTCGAGGTTTTTCCAGTCGACCTCGATGGTCGCCTTTTTCTGCGGCGGCGCAAAGCGCACGACCGTCTCAAAGAGGTTGCGCTGTCCCTGCTGGATCATCTGACCGAGGGAATGCAGGTCGGCTGTGAATTCCGCCGTGACCGGGAAGATGCCCTTGCCGTCCTTGCCCTCGCTCTCTCCGAAGAGCTGCTGCCACCAGCCGCCGAAGGTGCGGAAATCCGGCTCGTAGCAGCACAGCAGCTCAAGCGCCTTGCCCTTGCGGTAGAGCAGATTGCGGATGCCGGCGTATTGCCACGCGGGATTTTCAAACGAGCGCAGATCGTAGTCGCGCTTGGCGCGGGCGGCGCCGAGCATGACGTCGCGCGGGTCGATCCCGGCGACGGCCATGGGAAGAAGGCCGACGGCCGTCAGAACGCTGTAGCGCCCGCCGACATTGGGCGGGATGAGGAAGGACTCATAGCCCTCCTCCTTGGCCATCTGGCGCAGCGCGCCGTTTTTGGGGTCTGTCGTGACATAAATGCGACTGCGAGCCTTTTCTGCGCCGTACTTGCGCTCGAGCATCCAGCGCAGGGCGCGGGTGGCGATGGCAGGCTCCGTGGTCGTGCCGGATTTGGAGATGATGTTGATCGAGAAATCCTTGCCCTCCAGCCGGGCGCACAGGTCGTTCCACGCGCGGGTGGAGAGGTTGTTGCCGGCGAAGAAGATCTGCGGGTCGCCGCGATTGAGGTTATGGTTCTGACCCTTGACCAGCTCGATGGCCGCGCGCGGCCCGAGATAGGAGCCGCCGATGCCGACGACGACGAAAACCTCGGAATCGCTGCGGATGCGCTCAGCCGCCGCGCGGATGCGGCGCATTTCTTCGGTTTCCTCGAAGGTCGGCAGATCGAGCCAGCCGAGGAAATCGCTGCCGGGACCCTTGCCGTCAGTCAGCAGCTTGTGCGCGTCGAAGACATCCTGCTCAACGGAGAGCAGGTCGGGCAGGGACAATTCGCCCCAAACGTTCGAGATGTCGAGTTTAATCATGGATGCACGCTCCTTTGCTTGCGCGAGGCTCCCACGGGAGCTTCGCGGAATGTTCGCTTATATCCTACATCATATCCGGCAAAAACTCAAGCCCAGTTTGAAAAACTTTTGGTGGAAATCGGGAGAAAATCGTAGTATAATAGGTTCAGAAAAATCATTCCGGAAGGGGAACGAAACTTTGAAATACGGATTCGGCGCCGACGTCGGCGGAACAACGGTCAAGCTGGGACTTTTTGACGAAAACGGAACGCTCCTGGAGCAGCGCGAGCTTCCGACGCGCACGGAAAACGAGGGCGCGGCCATCCTGCCCGATGTGGCGGCGGCGGTGAAGGCGCTGAGCGCTGAGCGCGGCCTTTCCGAGGCCGACCTGCTCGGCATCGGCATCGGCGTGCCCGGCCCGGTGAACGACGAGGGCGTCGTGAATCGATGCGTGAATCTCAACTGGGGCGTCTTCAACATCTGCCGGACGCTCGGCGAGCTGACCGGGCTGCCCGTCCGCGCGGGGAACGACGCCAACTGCGCCGCGCTGGGCGAATATTGGCGCGGCGGCGGCATGGGCTGTCGGTCGGTCGTCTTTGTCACGCTCGGAACGGGCATCGGCGGCGGGATCATTCTTAACGGAAAAATTCTGGGCGGTGCGCACGGCGTCGGCGGCGAGCTGGGGCATATCACCGTCTCTGCGCCGGATAAGCACCCGTGCACCTGCGGCAAGCGCGGCTGTGTGGAGCAGTATGCCTCCGCGAACGGTATCGCGCGGATGGCTGCGGAGCGTCTGGCCTCCTGCCAAACGCCGTCCGCGCTGCGTGCGCTTGACAAGGTCACGTGCAAGGACGTGTTCGACGCGGCCAAGCGCGGCGACGAGCTGGCGCTGGCGTCGCTCGAGCAGTCGTTGGACTATCTGGGCGAGGCGCTGGCCGATGCCTGCTGCATCTGCGACCCGGAGCGCATCATCCTCGGCGGCGGCGTCTCCAAGGCGGGGGAATACCTGCTCGAGCGCGTGCAGGCGCATTTTGTGAAATATATGTTCCATGCCTGCAAGGGCACGGAGTTTGCCTTGGCAACGCTGGGCAACGACGCCGGGATGTACGGCGCGTTCCGCCAGCTTCTCTGAGCGCTATGCTGCTGCACAACGAAAATCAGACCCCCGATCAGGTGCGTGCTCTCCCGGCGCTGTCTTTGGCGCATTTGGGCGACGCGGTGTTTGAGCTGCTTGTGCGCGCGGAGCTCTGCGCCGGCGCGGTCTGCAAAAACGGGAATCTGCACCGGCAGACCGTCGCGCGGGTCTGCGCGCCCGCGCAGGCGACCGTGGCCGACCGCATTTTGCCGCTCCTGACCGAGGAGGAGCAGGGCTTTTACCGCCGGGGGCGCAACGCGCATGTGCACGCGATCCCCAAGCACGCCACGGCCGTGGAATACGGCAAGGCGACCGGGCTGGAGGCGCTGCTCGGCGCGCTGTATCTGCTTGGCAGAGACGAGCGCATCGAGGCGCTCTTTGAGGCCGGAAAGGAGCCGAAAAATGCCGTTTGACGCGATATTTCTGAGCGCCGTCTGCGACGAGCTGCGCCGCAGTGTGATCGGCGCTCGGGTGGAAAAGATCCAGCAGCCCGCGCGGGATATGCTTCTCTTGCAGCTCCGCGGGAAGGAAAAGCTGCTCCTCTCGGCCAACGTCAGTCGCCCGCGCTTTCACCTGACGCAGGCTGTTTTTGAAAATCCGGCGCAGCCGCCGATGTTCTGTATGCTTCTGCGCAAGCATCTCTCCGGCGGGCGCATTGCGGCCATCGAGCAGCCCCCGGCAGAGCGCAGTGTGGAGCTGACGCTCGACTGTACCGATGAGATGGGCACGCCCTGCCGCAAGCGCCTGATCCTCGAGCTGATGGGGCGCAATTCCAACCTGATCTTAACCGACGGCGAGAACCGCATCCTCGATTGTCTGCGCCGCGTGGACTTTGAAATGTCGGAGCAGCGTCAGGTCTTGCCCGGGCTGTTTTATCATCGCCCGCCGCGGCA
>URLT01000048.1 GCA_900548795.1 uncultured Eubacteriales bacterium | reverse complement strand
CCTACGGTGAGACCGGTCAGGTCTGCCAGAACTGGATGCAGTACCGCCTCATCAAAAAGTATCTTCAGGAGCTGACCGACGAGCAGACGCTGGTCGTGATGTCCGGCCACCCGCTGGGGCTGTTCCATTCGCATCGGCTGGCGCCGCGCGTCATCATCTCAAACGGCCTGATGATCGGGGCGTTTGACGATCAGGAGCATTTTAATCGCGCCGCCGCGCTCGGCGTTGCGAACTACGGACAGATGACGGCAGGCGGCTGGATGTATATCGGGCCGCAGGGCATCGTCCATGGCACGTTCAACACCCTGCTCAATGCCGGCCGGCTCAAGCTCGGCATCCCGAAGGACGAAAATTTGGCAGGGCGTCTGTTTGTCTCGGCGGGGCTCGGCGGCATGAGCGGCGCGCAGGGCAAGGCTGCCGTGATCGCCGGTGCGGCGTCCATCATTGCCGAGGTCGACGACTCGCGCATCGAGACCCGTTACACGCAGGGCTGGGTCAGCCACCGCACCGCCTCTGCCGAGGAGGCGACGCGCATCGCGCTGGAGCACCAGAGAGAAAAGAAGCCCTGCGCCGTCGCGTACTGCGGAAACATTGTGGATCTGCTGGAGTATCTTTATGAGGCGGGCGTCCATGTCGATCTCATGAGCGACCAGACCTCGTGCCATGCTCCGTATGACGGCGGCTACTGTCCGCAGGGGCTGACCTTTGCGCAGCGCACCGAGATGCTCGATCGCGATCCCGAGGGCTTCCGCGTCCTTGTCGACCGCACGCTGCAGCATCACTATGAGATGATCTGCAGATTCCACGAGCGCGGCACCTATTTCTTTGACTACGGAAACAGTTTTCTCAAGGCGGTCTATGATACCGGCGTGAGGAGCATCTGCAAAAACGGCGAAAACGACCTCGACGGCTTCATTTTTCCGTCCTATGTTGAGGATATTCTCGGCCCGTGCCTCTTTGACTTTGGCTATGGCCCGTTCCGCTGGTGCTGCCTGAGCCGCAAGCCCGAGGATCTGCGCAGAACCGACCAGGCCGCTGCGGAGTATATCAAGGCGCACAACCGCCGCTATCAGGACTACGACAACTATGTCTGGGTGCGCGATGCGGAGAAGAACCGGCTCGTGGTCGGCACGCAGTGCCGCATCCTCTATCAAGACGCAATGGGGCGCATGAATCTGGCGCTTCGGTTTAACGAAATGGTCAGAAACGGCGAGATCGGGCCCGTTATCCTCGGCCGCGACCACCACGACACCGGCGGCACCGATGCGCCCTTCCGCGAGACGTCGAATATCAAGGACGGCTCGAACATTATGGCCGAGATGGCCGCGCAGTGCTTCGCAGGAAACGCGGCACGCGGCATGAGCTACATTGCGCTGCACAATGGCGGCGGCACGGGCATCGGCAGAGCCGTCAACGGCGGCTTCGGCATGGTGCTCGACGGCTCGGAGCGCGTGGACGCCATTTTGAAGATGGCCATGCCATGGGACACAATGGTCGGCGTGGCGCGGAGAAGCTGGGCGCGCAACGAAAACGCCATGGCGACCGCTGCGGAATACAACGAACTGTATGCCGGCAGCGATCATATCACCATGCCCTTCATGGCGGACGACGCGCTCGTCGCCGAGGCGGTCAAATGCATGAAAAAGTAACGCACGCTGCCGAAAAAAGGAGAATGCAATGGAAACACTGCTGATTTACAACATCGGCCTTCTTGCAACGCCTCTCGGCTGCGCGGCGCGGCGCGGCAGGGAGCAGGGTAGCCTTGCGCTGACGCACGACGTATGGGTGCTGGTCAAGGACGGAAGCATCGCTGCGACCGGCGCCGGCAGCGCGCCGAGCGTTCCCGGGGCGCAAATGCTCGACGCGGGGCATCGCCTCGTCACGCCCGGACTGGTCGACGCGCATACGCATCTGATCTTCGGCGGTTGGCGGCAAAATGAGCTGGGGCAGAAGCTGCACGGCGCGGGCTATCTCGATATTTTAGCCTCCGGCGGCGGCATTCTTTCGACGATGCGCGCCACGCGGGAGGCGTCGGAGGACGCGCTTTTTGAGAAGGCCAACGCAGCGCTCGACGAGATGCTGCGCCTTGGCACGACGACCGTCGAGGCCAAGAGCGGCTACGGCCTGAATGTGTCCGACGAGCTCAAGTGCCTGCGCGTGCTCAAGCGGCTGGACGAGACGCACGCAATGGACGTTGTTCCGACGTTTATGGGCGCGCATGCCGTTCCGCCGGAGTTCCGCGACGATCGGAAGGGCTACGTCGACCTGCTCTGCCGGGAGCTGCTCCCGGCGGTCAAGGCACAGGAGATCGCGGAGTTTTGCGACGTATTTTGCGAACAGGGCGTTTTTTCGGCGGAGGAGGCCGAGCAGATCCTGCGAGCCGGCAGCCGACTCGGCCTGCGGCCGAAGCTCCACGCCGACGAGATCGTTCCGATCGGCGGCAGTCAGCTCGCCGGAAAACTCGGCGCGATCTCGGCAGAGCACCTGATCGTTTGCCCCGAGGAGGGCATCCGGGCATTGGCGCAGGGCGGAACGGTCGCATGCTGCCTTCCGGCGACGAGCTTTTACCTCGGCGCGGAGTATGCGCCGGCGAGGGCAATGGTGCAGGCCGGCGTCCCCGTTGCGATGGCGACGGATTTTAACCCCGGCTCCTGCCCGAGCCTGAATATGCAGTTCGTTATCAATCTCGGCTGCCTGCGCTACCGGCTCACGCCCGAGGAGGTGCTGACTGCCGTGACGCTCAACGGCGCGGCGGCGATCGGCCGAGCCGAGACTGTCGGCAGCATCGAGCCGGGAAAGCGGGCGGATCTCGTGGTCTGGGACGCGCCTGATCTGGATTATCTGTGCTACCGTGTGGGCAGCAACCTTGTGCGCACCGTCGTCAAATGCGGCAGGATCGTTTCAAACCGGAATTCAATAAAAAGCTCTTACGCCTTTTGATCGCACCGAGGGTGCGTCAAATCAATAAAAAGGAAACAAAAGGAGGAATTGCAATGGCAAAGCTGGTAGAATGCGTGCCAAATTTCAGCGTCAGCAAGGAAAAGGACGAAAAGGTCTTTCAGGGTCTGGTCGACGTTGCCAACAGCGTCCCGGGCTGCTTCGTGTTTGACATTCAGTCGGACGGCAACCACAACCGCTGTGTCTTCACGCTGCTGGGAAGCCCGGAGGCCATGGCCGAGGCGGCGTTCCGCCTGGCTAAGCAGGCAACGCTGACCATCGACATGACCAAGCACGTCGGGCAGCACCCGCGCATGGGCGCGACGGATGTGATCCCGTTCATCCCGACGATGGACACGACGGTCGAGGAGTGCGTGGCGCTTTCCAGACAGGTCGCCGAGCGCCTGTGGAACGAGCTGCGGCTGCCGTCGTTTTTGTATGAGGATTCCGCGACCCGGCCGGAGCGCCGCAATCTCGCGGCCTGCCGCAAGGGGCAGTTCGAGGGCATGGCCGAAAAGCTGCTTGAGCCGGATTGGGCGCCCGATTTCGGCGAGCGCAGGATCCATCCGACGGCCGGCATCGTGGCCGTCGGCGCGAGAATGCCGCTCATTGCGTTCAACATCAATCTCGACACCTCCGATCTTTCGGTCGCGAAGAAGATCGCCAAGGCGCTGCGCGCCAAGGACGGCGGCTTTGCCTGCTGCAAGGCCATCGGCGTCATGCTCGAGGAGCGCAATCTTGCGCAGGTTTCGATGAATCTGACAAATTTTGAGCGCACGCCGATCTACTATGTCTTTGAAATGACGCGCCAGCTAGCGGATCGCTACGGCGCGCGCATCATCGGCGCGGAGGTCGTCGGTCTGACGCCGGCGAAGGCCATGCTCGACTGCGCCGAGTTCTATCTCAAGCTGGAAAACTACGATTGCCGCAAGCAGGTCATGGAATACCACCTGATCGGCATGGAATAAACGGAGGTCGAGATGAAATTAGCAGAAAGAACGGTAGCCGGGCTGGCGGCGGAGGTTGCCTCGGATTCTCCGGCTCCCGGCGGCGGGAGCGTCTCGGCGCTGGCCGGAGCCATTGGCGCGGCGCTGACGGCAATGGTCAGCGGTCTGACCGTCGGACGAAAAAAATATGCCGACGTGCAGGAGCTTGCGACGGCGGCGCAGGCGCAGAGCCGCGCGCTGTGCGAGCGCTTTCTGGATGTGATGGATCGCGACGCCGAGGCATTTCTTGCCGTCAGCGCGGCTTATGCCCTGCCGAAGCAAACGGAGGAGGAACGCTCCGCGCGCAGCGCGGCGATCCAGACCGGGCTCAGGGGCTGCACGCAGACGCCGATGGAGATGATGCGTCTGTGCGCCGAGGGGCTGGAGCTGCTCACCGCGCTGACCGGGAAAACAAACGCCTCGGCGGCGAGCGACCTCGGTGTGGCGGCGCTGAGCCTGAAAACGGCGATGCAGGGCGCGTGGCTCAACGTGCTGATCAACCTCGGCTCCATTCGCGACGGAGCGTTTGCCGCGCACTGCCGGCAGGAGGGCGAGGCGCTTCTGGAAAAGTATCTGCCCGAGGCAGATCGTTGCTTCGAGACCGTGCGCGCGATGTGCGAGGCTTAGAAGCCTGACAAACAGCAACGCCCGGGGGCGATTCAAAGCCCCCGGGCGTTGCTGTTTCAAGAAAGCCGGCGTTCAGTCAAATGCGGGAAGATGCTGCTCGGCAAGGCGCAGGAGCTGCTCGGAGCGGATGAGCCGCTCTGCGCGGCGCAGGTCGGGCCAGATCTCGCGGTCGACCTCATAGAAGGGGATCGTCTCGCGCACAAGGCGCAAAACGGCCTCGTGCAGCGGCGTGATGCCCTGACCGTGCGTGTTCAGGCGGCGTCGAATGTCAATGGCCTGACAGGCGCACAGCAGCTCGTCGGCCAGAACGTCCTGCGTGTTTTGCAGGATCATGCGCGCCTTGCGCGCGGCGGTCGTGCCCATGGAGACAATGTCCTCCTGATTGGCCGAGGAGGGAATGGAGTCGACGGAGGCCGGGTGCGCATAGACCTTGTTCTCGCTGACCATGGACGCGGCGGAGTACTGCACGATCATGAAGCCGGAGTTGAGCCCCTCCTGCGTGGTCAAAAACGGCGTGAGACCGTTAGAGAGCGCGGCGTTGACCATGCGCTCGATGCGGCGCTCGGAGATGTCCGCCAGCTCGGAGACGGCAATGCCGAGCAGATCAAAGGGCAGAGCCATCGGCTCGCCGTGGAAATTGCCGCCGGAGATGACGGCTTCGTCGTCCGGGAAGAGCAGCGGGTTATCCGTGACGGCGTTCAGCTCGATCTCGACCTTTTCCTGCACAAATTGCAGCGCGTCGCGGCATGCGCCGTGGATCTGCGGGATGCAGCGCAGCGCATAGGCATCCTGCACGCGGTCGTTTTGGCAGCGGTCGAGGATCTCAGAGCCGGAAAGAAGCATCCGCATGTTTTCCGCGACGCGGATCTGCCCCTTCTGGCCGCGCAGAGCGTGGATCCTCGGGTCAAAGGCGCTGCGCAGACCGGTCAGCGCCTCAAGCGTCATGGAGCTGATGATGTCGGCCAGCCGGGCGGCGCAGAGCGCGTCATAGAGCGTCAGCGCGCCGACGGAGGTCATGGCGCAGGTGCCGTTGGTCATGCCGAGCCCTTCTTTGCTGACGAGGGTGTCGAGCGTCTCTATCCCGGCAAGACGCATTGCCTCTGCGCCGGGAAGCCGCTTGCCCTGATAGAAGGCCTCGCCCAGACCCAGCATCGGAAGGGTCATGTGCGCAAGCGGTGCAAGGTCGCCGGAGGCGCCAAGCGAGCCCTTCTGCGGCACAACGGGGATGACGTCCCGGTTAAGCATCTGAATGAGCATCTGCGCAAGCAGAGGCCGGACGCCGGAGAACCCGGCGCAGAAATTATTGACGCGCAGAAGCATGATGCCGCGCACGACCTCGTTCGGGTACGGCTCTCCGGCGGCGGTGCAGTGGCTCAGGATCAGATTGGTGGAGAGCTGATTGGACAGCTCCTTGGCGACGGCGACCTTCTGAAACTCGCCGAAGCCGGTCGTGATGCCGTAGGCGACGCGCCCCTCCTGAGAGATGCGGTCGGCCAGCGCACGGGATTGCTCCATGCGATGCAGCGCCTCCGGCGCAAGCGAGACGACGGCGCCGAAGCGCGCAACGGCGAGAAACGACTCCAGTGTCAGGCTGTGTCCGTCAAGCGTAACGTGGCGGATCGTGTTCGGGTGCAGCATGGTATACTCCTTTCGGGGTCGCGTGCGTTTGCGCCTTGCGCGTCGGCAGCAAAAGCAGCGACCCCGGTTTATTTGTTCGGTCAGGCGCCGCCGTGTGCTTCGGCGGACACCCTCGGCGTGGACGGGCGGAAAAACAGCGCGCCCTTGCCTCAAAAAGAGTATACCGTATAGGGTGGAAAAAATCAATAGAATGTCCGAAAATGACAGGTGAGATTTATGCAAAATAACTACAATGCCTAAAAATGCGGTTGCTTTATGCTGAAATTTGATAAAAGACCTTCGAGCATTTTATCGCACCGAGGGCACGCCGCGCTGCATGAGGCGGCGCGGCGTGCATCAGCATACGGGAGCCCTGTGAAATGGGTTAGCCGGGGAGATGCGTCAGAACATGCTGCACATAGCGCATGAGGATCGCAGCGACCTGTGCGCGGGTCGCGCTGCCCTGCGGGTCGAGATAAACCGTGCCGTCCAGCTCCGTGCCGTTGATGAGCTTTTCGGCGTTCGCCCAGCGCATGGCCTCGAGGGCGTAGGCGCTGATCCCGGCCTCGTCGGGATAGGTCATGGCGAACGCGCCCTGCGCCATGGTCAGCCCCTTGAAGACGGAGTAGCGGTAGAGGATCGCTGCCATTTGCTCGCGGGTGACGCTGCCGTCCGGATCAAACAGGTCGCCGCCGATGCCGTTGACGATCTTGTTTTCCGCTGCCCAGATGACCGCGTCGGTGTACCATGTACCCGCCGCCACATCGCCGAACGGATTTTCCGTCGTGGGCTTCGGCTGACCCTCAAGCCGGTAGAGCACCGTCACGAGCATCGCGCGGGTCATTTCGCCGTCCGGCTCAAAGGTCGTGTCGGACGTGCCGTAGAACAGGCCGGACTTGAGAACGAAGTCGATGCCGACATGCGCCCAGTGGGTGCTTTCTGGGACGTCGACATAGGCGCTGCTCGGGCAGCCCTCGCCGCCCTCGCAGAGGGTGAGCATCGGCAGGACGGTTTCCTTCCGCTCGTGGCAGACCGTGCAGGTCTGGATGAGCTTGCCGGTCGCGGTCAGGGTCGGCGCAGCGGCGACGACGCCCATATCCCACGCGTGGCCGAGCGCGCCGACGGGCGCGTCGGTGTAGGAATAGTCGCAATGCTTGCAGGAGTGGGTCGTGTAGCCCAACTCGGTGCAGGTCGGGGCGGTGACGACGGACGTCAGCTCGTGCCCGGTCATGGGAATGGGCACGGTGTGCGTCGCGCCGCAGGAGCAGGCGTAGGTCATTTCGCCCTTGGCGGTGCAGGTGGCCTCCCTTGTGACCGTGCCTTCGTCAAAGGCGTGGCCGACGGGAGCGGTGTAGTCCGCCTTGTAGCTTTCCTTGCAGACCGAGCATTCATAGAGCGTGTAGCCCGGCTCGGTGTGGGTCGGCGGGGTGACGGTCGCGCCCCACTTGTGGCCGCCCTCGACGATGGAGTCGATATAGGAATTTCCGCAGTTGGTGCAGGTGTGGACGGTGTAGCCCGCGCTCGTGCAGGTCGGGTCGACGACCGCCTCGGTGTATGCGCAGTCGAGCCGCTCGCCGCAGACCGTGCAGAGGGTGTAGTGCAGCCCGTTCTCCCCGACCATGCAGGTGCCGGGCGTGCAGACATGGAGCTTCCACTTGGCGTAGAGCACGGTGTTCTCCGTGACCGGCTGCGTGAAGTCGAACGCCTCCGTGAGCGCCTCGTCGGTGTACCAGCCTACTAAGTCGTAGCCGGTCGCCGTCGGCGCATAGGCCTCCGCCGTGCCGCCGACGGGAAGCGCGGAGAAGCCGTTTTCCACGCCGGTCAGATTGGACACGAACCAGACCGACACGCCGAAGCTGGGATAGCCGCCGTTCTGCGCGGGGTCGAGCGTCCACGCGCGCATCCCGCTGCCGGGATTCCGGGAAATGTAGTCGTTGAGAGCGGTGAGCAGCGTGTTGCTCTGCATGGCGCTCTTGCGCAGGAGCGTGCCGTTCAGCGCGGATTCGTCCACGTGACCCTTCACCGCAAAGCCGTGCTGAACAAAGTTGTTTTCTACCGTGTGCCCCTCGCCGGAGAGATAATTCATCGGAGCAAGGCCGCCGATATAGGCTCTCGTGTTCTCGACCGCCGTTGCGCGGAGCTTCACGGCAAGGTAGCAGTTGCGCACGGTGAGCGGGCCGCTCCAGCCTGTGGCGCCGCCGCCGACACCGCCGACGGAGATCGTGCTGTGCGGCACGCTGGCCTCGACGCTTGCGATCGCGTAGCAGTTTTCGATGCGGCTGCTCCAGGCATAACCGGTCAGACCGCCGGCGTTATGCGAGAAAGCGTTGCCGCTGTACAAATAGACGTTGCCGACAAAGCCGCAGTTTTGCAGCGTTCCCATGTTCAGATAGCCGACCAGTCCGCCGACGGAGTTCGAGCCGCCAACAGCCGAGGAATAGGACACTGTGCCGAAGAGCAGAAGGTCGCGCACCGTGCCCTCGCTCACATAGCCGAACAGACCGACCTCGGCGATGGAGCGGGAATATCCCTGCGGGCAGGCAAACATTCCGGTGATTTTGTGCAGCCCGCCGTCAAAGGTGCCCTCAAAGAGGAGGGGAGTGGAGCCGCTGGCGGTGCGCGCAAGATAGCCGATCGGGATCCAGAGATGGCCGCTCAGGTCAATGTCCGCCGCGAGTGTGACGGTGCAGCCCTTGAAGGTGCTGCCGCTTTCGACCTTCTTCGCCAGCGCCGCGAGATCGGCTGCGTCATAAATGACCCAGTCGCCCGGCTCGGAGGCATAGAGCGCGGCGTCGTAGTTGCCCTCGTCCGTCCAGAAGGAGGTGAGCTTCGGCTGCTGTGCGGTCAGCACCGCGCCGCAGACGGAGCAGTGCTCGCCCTGCGTCAGAAGCTCGGTCTCGGGGTCGGTGACGGGGATGTGGCCGAGGGGAGCGCCTCTTTCAAAGGTGGCCTCCTGCTCTGTGCCCTCGGAGCTTTCGCCGCAGCGGGTGCAGGACTTGTAGTAGACGGCCGCATGGTCGCAGTCGGCCTCGGATCTGAGGTATTTTTCCCCGACGATCTCGGCGGTGAAATCGTGATTTGTGCCTGCGCCGTATTCGGCGCCGCAGTCCTCGCAGACGGGCTTATGGTTGCAGTCGGCTATGCCGCCGTGGCAGGGCTTGGTTTCGGTATGCGCGGCGTCGCGGGCGCAGACGCGGGTGTGGGTGTCGTCACCGTTGGACGTCCACGCGCCCCAATCGTGCCCGAGCGGCTCGCCGTGCGTAAAGGTGGCCTCGGATTCCGTGCCCTTGGAGCTTTCGCCGCAGCCGGTGCAGGACTTGTAGTAGACGGCCGCATGGTCGCAGTCGGCCTCGGATTTCAGATACTTTGCATCAGCAACCTCGGCGGTGTAGCTGTGGCCTGAAAGCTCGCCGTATGCGGCGCCGCAGTCCTCGCAGACGGGCTTATGGGTGCAGTCGGCCGTGCCGCCGTGGCAGTTTTTCGTTTCGGTGTGCGCGGCGTCGCGGGCGCAGACGCGGGTGTGCGTGCCGTCGCCGTTGGACGTCCACGCGCCCCAGTCGTGCCCGAGCGGCTCGCCGTGCGTAAAGGTGGCCTCGAACTCCGTGCCCTTGGAGCTTTCGCCGCAGCCGGTGCAGGACTTGTAGTAGACGGCCGCATGGTCGCAGTCGGCCTCGGATTTCAGATACTTTGCATCAGCAACCTCGGCGGTGTAGCTGTGGCCTGAAAGCTCGCCGTATGCGGCGCCGCAGTCCTCGCAGACGGGCTTATGGGTGCAGTCGGCCGTGCCGCCGTGGCAGTTTTTCGTTTCGGTGTGCGCGGCGTCGCGGGCGCAGACGCGGGTGTGCGTGCCGTCGCCGTTGGACGTCCACGCGCCCCAGTCGTGCCCGAGCGGCTCGCCGTGCGTAAAGGTGGCCTCGAACTCCGTGCCCTTGGAGCTTTCGCCGCAGCCGGTGCAGGACTTGTAGTAGACCGCCGCATGGTCGCAGTCGGCCTCGGATTTCAGATATTTTGCTTCGGCGACCTCGGCGGTGTAGCTGTGCGGCGCGAGGCTGCCATACGGCTTGCCGCAGACCTCGCACGTCGCCCTTTCCTTGCAGGTCGCCGTGCCGCCGCGGCAGGCCTCATAGACCGCAGTCAGGGTGGCGTCGCTGTGGGGCATCGTGCCGGTGTAGGTCGCGTTCGTGCCGACGTTGGTCGTGCTTGTGCCGACGGTCAGCTCCCAACGGGAGAAGTGCTGCCCGGCGGGGGCGTCCTTTGCCGTGTAGGTGATGGCGTCGCCGCCGACGACCGTGGCGGAGGTGCCCTCCTTAACGTTGACGAGCGTCAGCGTGTAGCTCTGCCTTTCTGCAAAGCGGGCGTATTTGTTCCTCGCCAGCACCGGCTGGGTGACGGTGCTCACGGGAGCGGCGCTTGTCTCGTCCGCGCCGACCCAGACGCCGTAATTTTCGGGGAGAGCGGTGTATACCGCGTTGGCGGCGGCCTGCGTCGATTGCAGGACGACCGTGCCGCCGGTGATCCGATAGGAGTTGACGCCGTTGGCGGTGTTCGGGTCAACATACAGCGCGCAGTTCTCCGTGGCGGTCGCCTTGACCTCTGCGCCTGCGAAATTGAGCACGCCGCCGCGCTGCAAATAGATCGGGTAGCCGGCATTCAGGGTGAGCTTGCCGTTTTTGAGCGCGGCCGTGCCATCCGTAATGACGACGCCGAGGCCGGCGCAGTCGGAGACGAGCTCGCCGCCGGTCATTTCGAAGCCGCCCGAGAGCTGCGCGCCCATGGACGAGCCGGAGAGGCTGAGCTTACCGGCGGTGAGCTTGTTTGCACCGTTGAGCGAGATCAGATCGCGCTTGCAGCGCTCAAAGAATACCTCCGCGCCGCTGAACTCGATCGCACTGTAGGCCGTGATGCCGTCCGCAGCCGGCGTCGAGCCGGTGCCGGTGATGTTGAGCCTGCCGCCGGAGAGCGTGGTCTTGCCCGCGCCATTCTGGAGCCGCAGACCCGTCTCGCCGCAGTTGAGATCGAGCGTGCCGCCTGTCATTTCGAGCGTACCGCCTGTGTTCTTGGTGAGCTGAATGCCGATCAGGGCGTTCACCGTGACGTTGACGTTGCCGCCGATCTTCAGTTTTCCCGTGCCGTTGTTGAGGTAGCCGCAGGTCGTGGCATTGAGGGTATGACTGCCGCCGCTGAAATCGACGGTTCCCGTGCGCATGTTCTGGATCGCCGTGTAGACGTTGCTGATGCTGAGCAGACCGGTGTCAAAGGAGACCGAGCCCTTTGCATAGATGCCGACCGAGCCGCCTTCCGCGGTGTTTGTGCCCTTCAGATACAGTCGGCAGGTTCGATCGCTGCCGTCGGTCAGCGAAAGCTTCGCGTTTTCGTCAACATACACGCAGATATTCGGGGCGGTCACATCGACCGTGCTGCGCTTGAGCTCCGCCGAGGTGTTCGGCTGGAGATGAATGCCGTATGAGTCAGACGAGGTCAGCACAACGTTGGCGTCCTGAAACAGGAGCTTGCCGCCGGCTGCGCCCTTGTTTTCTGCGGCGATCGCCGCGGCTTTGGTGCCGTTGAGCGTCAGCTTGCCGCCGGCTGCGTTGTTGACGGTGACGCTGCCCTGCGAATAGAGCGGATAGGTCGCGTTGATCGTGCCGGAGCAGTTGCTCACGAGGTTCGTCGTGCCGGAAGAATAGTTCAGGCCGGAGGTGAGCGTGCCGTTCAGATTCATGGAAAACTCGGTGCCCGCAATATTTGCGGCGGCTTTTTCAAGCATAAAGACGCCGTGAGCGCATTTCTGCGCGTCGAGCGTGCAGCCGCTGATCGACGTATACCCGCCCGCGCGGATGAGACTGGCGTATCCCACCTTGTTCGTTGCCGAGTTGTCGGTCATGCTGAGCGTGATGTCCTGAAGCGTCAGCTGCGAGAAGGAAGAGATGCCGACGCGGGTCGTGCCGTCGGGCTCCGGATTCGTGACGCCGATGCTCTTGGAGTTGATGACGAGCTTGTCGCGGCTTTTGTTGCCGCTCTGCCCCTTGATCGTGGTGTCGGCCTCGAGCATGAAGGCATGATTCGTCTGCTCCTGCCCAATGTCGGAGCCGCCGATCGGGCTGCTGTCGAGCAGGTTGATCGTGGTCGTGCCGTTGACATGGATGGTCAGGCCGGGAATGTTGCTGTAGATTAGAGCGTTTGTCCGGGAGGTGCTGATGGTCAGGCTGTTCAGCGACAGCGTTTTGGTCTGCGGGGAATAGACCGCGCTGCCGGCCTCACCGGTATAGGTGAGATTGGTGCTTGTGAACTGGAATTCGTTGATGTACAGATCATACTCCGTTGCCGCGAAGACGCTTGCCGGCAGCAGCGACAGGAGCAGACACGCGATGAGAAAGATACTTGCCAGACGTTTTTTCATGGGAGCCTCCTTGCATTTCACAGGTAATGAAAAAGCGGAAAGCCGAGCCTCGTTGCCGCAGGGAAAGCGAGCCTGCGCCGCAGCAACGGTGCTCGGCGGGGCGGGGCTGCCCTCCGGCGCAGACGCCCGACGCGGGGCGAGTGCCGGGCGGACGGGAGAACCGTAAGATAAAGATGCATTGACTTGCAATTCAATCTTATCACAAACCGTGAAGAAATGCAAGGGGGGAGACGAAGAAAACAGAAAAACGGAGATGCTTTCGCGCAGCGATGCAGCGGGCGTATGCGCCCCTGCCGGAAGCATCGAGGCCTCTTGATCGATCGTCTTCGGCTGAGATGCGGAGCCTTTCGCCGAGCCGCGCAGATTCAAAAGCCGGAAAACCATACACGAGCCTGCGCTTCAGAGCGCTCCATAGCCCTGCCGACGTGTCTTGCATCGCGTTGGCATTCCTGACAAGAAAACGGTTCTGCCCGCGCCGGACGGGCATAGAATGAAGCGAGGTGAGAATGTGATACAAGCGGTGAAACAGGCGACGGAGATCTGCCCGCCGGAGCTTCGTCAGGCGATCCTGCGTCGGCCGGCGGCGGCACAGACCGAGGAGGTGCGCCTGCGCATCGGCCAACGGCCGACGGCGTTGGCGTGCGGCCGGGAGGAGGCGCTGCCGGTCGAGCGGGTCACGGCGAGCCTTTTGGAGGAGCTGCTCTCGCGCGCGGTGCGACACGCGGTCTACGCCGCCGAGGAGACGCTGAAAAACGGCTTTGTGACGCTCGACGGCGGACACCGGCTCGGCATCTGCGGGACGGGCGTCTATCGCGCCGGGGAGCTGACGGGGCTGCGCGAGCTTTCCTCGCTCAATCTGCGCGTCGCGCGGCAGATCGACGGAATTGCCGGGCGGATCGCCGACGGCCTTTGGACGAGCCGCGCGTCCGTTCTGCTCGTCGGCGCGCCGGGCAGCGGGAAGACGACGCTCCTGCGCGACCTGGTCTGTCAGCTATCCGACCGATTCTCGTGGAGCATCGGGCTTGTGGACGAGCGCATGGAGCTTGCCGCGTGCCGCGGCGGCTGCCCGCAGCTCGCC
>URLT01000047.1 GCA_900548795.1 uncultured Eubacteriales bacterium | reverse complement strand
GAGCGGCAGAGCGGACAGCCCCAGCGAGGTGATGAAGCGGTTGATGATGCCGGTGTCCTCAAGCAGGGCGACCCACGCGAGGGTGCGCAGCAGGAAGCTGATGCACATGGGCAGCATCACGAGCATTTGCAGCAGACGCTGCGTGGCCGGCTTGCAGTGCGCAATGAAATAGGCCACGGGATAACCGATGACAAGGCAGATGACCGTGGCAAAGATGCTCAGCCAGATCGACCGCAGGAAGATCGGCCAATAATCCAGAATTTCGCCCAGATTCGACAGGGTGAAGCCGCCGCTGACGGAGTCGGTGAAGGCGTAATAAAACACCACGCCCAGCGGGATCAGCGTGAACAGCACCATCCAGACGATGTACGGGCCGGAGAGCCATCTACGCTTCATCTTCTCCGACCTCCGCATCTGCGATCTCGTCGTATTCGGCGGAATACGAGCTGTAGTCGCCGAACATGCCGGAATAATCGCTCTTGTGCATGATGTGTATATCCTCGGGATTCAGGCGGATGCCGATATAAGAGCCGACGGGGCAGTAGTCCGTCGTTTGGATGAGCCACTTAAAGCCCTTGAAATCGACGATCGTGTCATAATGCACGCCCTTGAAGGTCACGGACGTCACCGTGCCGCAGAGATGCCCGGCGTCCGGGGCGACAATGTCAATGTCCTCGGGACGGATGACCACGTCGACCGGTTCATTCGGCGCAAAGCCGCGGTCGACGCAGGCAAATTTGCGCCCGAAGAACTGCACCAGCTCGTCCTGGAGCATGACGCCGTCGAGGATATTGGACTCGCCGATGAAGTCCGCGACGAACGCGTTCTTCGGCTCATTATAAATATCCTCCGGCGTGCCGATCTGCTGGATCTTGCCCTTATCCATGACCACGATGGTGTCGGACATGGTCAGCGCTTCCTCCTGGTCATGGGTGACGTAGATGAACGTGATCTCCATGGCCTGCTGGATGCGCTTCAGCTCGTTCTGCATGTCCTTGCGCAGGCGCAGATCGAGCGCGCCGAGCGGCTCGTCGAGCAGAAGCACCTTCGGGCGGTTGACCAGTGCGCGGGCGATCGCCACGCGCTGCTGCTGGCCGCCGGAAAGGGACGTGACCTTGCGATTCTGAAAGCCCTTGAGGGACACGATCTCCAGCATCTCCGTCACGCGCTCGTCGATCTCCTTTTCGCTCAGCTTGGCAATGCGCAGGCCGAAGGCGATGTTGTCATAGACATCGAGGTGCGGGAACAGGGCGTAGCGTTGGAACACCGTGTTGATCTTTCTTTGGTAGGCGGGAACCTCGTTGATGCGTTTTCCGCCAAACAGGACGTCGCCGCTTGTAGGCGATAAAAAGCCTCCGATGACACGAAGTGTGGTGGTCTTGCCGCAGCCGCTCGGGCCGAGCAAGGTGAGAAATTCCTTGTCGTTGATGTAAAGATTGATGGAATCAAGAATTCGTTCGCCGTCAAACTCCATCACAAGGTCTGTCAAACGGATCAGCTCCTGGGACATTTATCCTCCCCCATTTCTTAAAACAGTAGTATTATTTGCATAATACTCTAGCGTGAAATATAACCGCAAATGCAGGGAAAGTCAATGACTTTTTCAACAAATTTCGACTTTTTCGCTCAAAAAGCATTCCGGCGAAACGGCTTGGGCCGCTCCGCCGGGAAAAATCATGCGTGACGTTATTTTTTTCTGTTTTTGTGCAGACGCTCAAAGCTGACCTCGCGCTCCCTGAGGTGCTCGTAATACTGCCGCAGACGGTCGGCCAGCGGCTGCTCGGTGTGCAGCGAGAGGAAGAAATGCCGCTTGCCGCGCTGGGCGCGCAGGTTGGAAAGATAGCTCTTGATGCTCTCGTAGCGCACGACGACGTCGTTGTCCTGCGCGAAGCGTTTGATCTTGAGCATGAGGTGGGAGGAATAGGCGTAGTCGACGAGAATGAAGCCGAAGAACATGCCCACGACGAAGGAAAACGCCAGATTGTCCTTCAGCCATTGCAGCGCGAGGAGCACGCGCGGATGGACAAGAAAAAGATAGCCCGCGCTCAGAAGCCCCCACGCGAGAGAAAACTTCGGGCAGATCAGCCCCTGAAGGTTGCCGGGCTGCTTGCTGTAGTCCCAGAGGCGCACCTTCATGACCTTGAGGAGCCAAAGCCCGACGAGGTATTCCAGCGCGGTCATGCCGGCGGTCATCAGCACGAGCAGCACCCAGCGGTTCACGCCGAATGTTTGCAGCGAGGCCAGAAGATAGAGCACACACAGCCCGGTGCCGTACAGCGGAAGATACGGGCCGACGAGGAAGCCGGGGTTGATCCACTTGCGCTCGGGATTCGCCGAGGAAAAGAAGCGCCGGAAGAACAGCTCCAGCACCCAACCGAGCACCGAGCCGATGAAAAACAGAAACGCAAGCCCCAAAAAGACGTTCATCGCTTCATTCCCCGCGCAGATAGCTTGCCTTCATGTCCGCAATGTGGAGCAGCACGGCCAGACTGCTGCGCTCAAAGACCTTGCTGATGAAGAAATCACCGCCCTTGACCGAGGTGTCGAAGCCGCCCATATGGCAGCGGATGGCCATGATCTCCTCAGATTCAAGATTGATGAAATTTTGCAGGATGATGACGGATTTTTCGCCGTGGCCGACCGGGAAGCGCTCGTCGATCTCATAGACCGCCTTGGTCGTCCAGACGCCGTTTTCCTTGACATTGCGCGTGCCGCGGCGATAAAAATGCACCTTGCAGAGGTCGTGCATCAGCGCGACGAGCGCGACCGTCTCGTCGGAATACTGCGTCAGCCCCTCCAGCTCGACCTCGGCCTTGAGGCAGTCGTAGACGTTGAGCGAGTGCTCCAGCAGGCCGCCCTCATGGCTGCCGTGGAAGCGCGTGGAGGCCGGGGCGGTGAAGTAGTCCGAGCTCTCCAGCCAGCTCAGCAGGGCGTCCGAGCCGTCGCGGGTGATGCATTTGTAAATTTCGTAGAAGCGCTGCTTGTTGTCCATTCAAATCAAACTCCTTCATTTTGCTGAAAAAATTATAGCACAGTCTGCGCGGAATTTCCAGACTTGTCTTCCGTTTTTCTCTCAATTACAGGCAATATCCGAAAAGGGGACATATTTCATACGAAGGGAACCTCTTGGCGCCGGCACCGCTTCCGGGAGATTCCGACTGCGCGGTATCGATAAAAAATTAATCGATAATGCTTGCATTTTATCGAGCATTCAGTTATAATAACATTGTTTGCCAAAACAAATCCGAAAGACCCCGCGCGGGGGATTTCGGAACACAGAAACAAAAAAGCTTGGAGGTTCCCTATGTCTCACATCAGTGAAAACGGCGTTCGGAAAATCTGTGAGATCTGCGACAGATACACGGATGAAAAAACGCCGCTCATGATGATCCTCAGCGACATCCAGAACGAATACGGCTATATTCCGCTGGATGTTCAGGAAATCGTTTCGCAGAAGACCGGCATTTCCGTCGCTGAGATCTACGGCGTCGTCACATTCTATTCCTTCTTCTCTCTGCAGCCGAAGGGAAAGTACATCATCGGCTGCTGCCTCGGCACCGCGTGCTACGTCAAGGGCGCGCAGCAGGTGATCGACAAGTTTTCCGAGCTGCTCGGCATCGCGCCGGGCCAGACCACCGAGGACGGCCTCTTTACGCTCGACGCGCTGCGCTGCATCGGCGCCTGCGGCATCGCGCCGGCCGTTTCCATCAACGGAAAGGTCTACCCCAAGATGAGCGTCGCTTCTGTTGCTGATGTGATTGCGGAATACCGCGAAAAGGGAGGTGCCGAGCAATGATCTGCAATACGCACGATTTGAACGAGAAGGTCTGCGCCTGCACCGAGGCGTTTGACGCAAAGATCGACGGCTCGAACGGCAAGCGCGCGGTCGTCCTCTGCGGCGGCACCGGCTGCCTGTCCTCCAACTCCGCCGAGATCCGCCATCGCTTTGAGCAGCTCGTTGTCGAGCGCGGTCTGTCTGACCGGGTCACGGTCAATCAGGTCGGCTGCTTCGGCTTCTGCTCGCAGGGTCCGTTTGTGAAGATCTATCCGGAGGATACGCTCTATCGCCTCGTCAAGCTCGAGGACGTCGAGGAGATCGTTGATACCGACCTCATCGGCGGGCAGATCGTCGAGCGGCTGCTGTTTGTCGACCCGGCCACGAAGGAGAAGATCGCCAAGCAGGACGAGATCAATTTCTATAAAAAGCAGCGCCGCGTCGCGCTGCACGGCTGCGGCGAGATCAATCCCGAGAACATCGACGAGGCGCTCGGCTTCGGCGCGTTCCGCGGGCTGGAAAGGGCGCTGAGTATGCCGCAGCAGGCCGTTATCGACGAGGTGCTTGCAGCGGGTCTGCGCGGGCGCGGCGGCGGCGGCTTCCCGACCGGAAGAAAGTGGCAGTTTGCCTATAACCAGCAGAACGACGAAAAATATGTCGTCTGCAACGGCGACGAGGGCGACCCCGGCGCATTCATGGATCGCTCGATCCTTGAGGGCAACCCCCTCGCCGTGATCGAGGGCATGATGATCGCAGGCTACGCCATCGGCGCGAAAAACGGCTATTTCTACGTCCGCGCGGAATATCCTGTGGCCGTGAACCGTCTGCGCATCGCGATCAAGCAGGCTGAGGCGATTGGCCTGCTCGGCGAGCGTATCCTCGGAACGGATTTCTCCTTCCGCGTGCATATCCGTCTCGGCGCGGGCGCCTTCGTCTGCGGCGAGGAGACGGCGCTGCTCAACTCCATCGAGGGTCAGCGCGGTATGCCGCGCCCGCGTCCGCCCTTCCCGGCGGTCAAGGGTCTTTGGCAGAAGCCGACCATCGTCAATAACGTCGAGACGCTGGCCTGCGTGCCGTACATCCTGCGCGAGGGCGCAGCGAAGTTCGCCGAGGTCGGCACCGAGCGCTCCAAGGGCACCAAGGTTTTTGCCCTCGGCGGCAAGATCAACAACGTCGGCCTCGTGGAGATCCCCATGGGCACGACGCTGCGCGAGCTGATCTATGACATCGGCGGCGGCATCCCCAACGGCAAAAAATTCAAGGCCATCCAGACCGGCGGCCCGTCCGGCGGCTGCCTGACGGCGGAATATCTCGACGAGCCGATCGATTTCGACAACCTGGTCGCAAAGGGTTCGATGATGGGCTCCGGCGGCGCGATCGTCATGGACGAGGATAACTGCATGGTCGACGTTGCGAAGTTCTATATGGAATTTATCTGCGACGAATCCTGCGGCAAGTGCAGCCCGTGCCGCATCGGCACGAAGCGGATGCTGGAGATCCTCACCCGCATCACCGAGGGCAGAGGCACGATGCAGGATCTGGACGAGCTGGACGAGCTTGCCAAGACTGTCAAGGCCAACTCGCTCTGCGCACTGGGGCAGACCTCGGCCAATCCCGTTGTCTCCACGCTGACGCACTTCCGCGACGAATACCTTGCCCACATTCAGGACAAGACCTGCCCGGCGCACGTCTGCAAGAAGCTGATGAAGTACACCATCGAGAAGGACAAGTGCTTCGGCTGCGGCCTCTGTGCCCGTGCCTGCCCGGTCGGCGCCATCACGCGCACCGACTATGTCGCCCCCGGCAAGAAGCTTGCCGCCATGGAGATCGACGCCGACAAGTGCATCAAGTGCGGCGCCTGCATGGCAAGCTGCAAGTTCAAGGCCATCGACAAGAAATAATCGGAGGACGGAACTATGGCTAAGATAAACATTAAAATCGAAGGTGTCCCTTATCAGGTCGAGGCGGGGCAGACCATCCTTGAGGCCGCGAGAGCCTGCGGCTATGAGATCCCGTCCCTCTGCGCGTTCAACCACGGCGAGTGCTCGCAGGGCTCCTGCCGCGTCTGCCTTGTCGAGGCGACCGGCGCGCGCGGCCTTGTCGCCTCCTGCGTCTATCCCGTCAGCGAGGGCATGGAGATCACCATCTCCTCGCCAAAGGCTGTCGAGGCGCGCCGCGCCTCGGTCGAGCTGCTGCTCTCCAACCACAACAAGAACTGCCAGCAGTGTGACAAGAACGGCAACTGCGAGCTGCTGCATGTTGCGCAGATCACCGGCGCCCGGGAGGGTCGCTTCGAGGGCGCAAAGACTCCGACGACCTACGACGAGCTGACGCCGACCATTGTCCGCGACACCTCCAAGTGCATCCTCTGCGGCCGCTGCGTCGCTCGGTGCAGCAATGCCCACGGCATGGGCATCCTCGGCTTCGAAAACCGCGGCTTCAAGACCATTGTCGCCCCGGCCGAGAACCGCAGCTTCATTAATTCGCCGTGCATCATGTGCGGCCAGTGCATCAATGTCTGCCCGACCGGCGCGCTGATGGAAAAGAGCGAGATCGCCCGCGTCGACGCTGCCATGAAGGCCGGGAAGTACGTCGTCGTGCAGACCGCTCCGGCCGTCCGCGCCGCGCTCGGCGAGGAATTCGGCATGAAGATCGGCACGCCCGTCACCGGAAAGATGGTCGCCGCGCTGCGCCGTCTCGGCTTCAAAAAGGTCTTCGACACCGACTTTGCCGCCGACCTGACCATTATGGAGGAGGCCACCGAGCTGCTCGGCCGCATCCAAAACGGCGGCGCGCTGCCGATGATCACCTCCTGCTCTCCCGGCTGGGTCAACTATGCCGAGTATCACTACGGCGACCAGCTCGACCACCTGTCCTCCTGCAAATCGCCGCACGAAATGTTCGGCGCGATCCTCAAGAGCTACTACGCAGAGAAGATCGGCGTCAAGCCCGAGGATATGTTCGTCGTTTCCATTATGCCCTGCTCCTGCAAGAAATACGAGAAGGAGCGCCCGGAGATGGAGTGCGACGGCCACCGCGACGTCGACGCCGTGCTGACCACGCGCGAGCTTGGCCGCCTGATCCGCCGCTCCGGCATCAACTTCACCAAGCTGCCCGACGAGGACTTTGACCGCGATCTGGTTCACGACTACACCGGCGCCGGCGTCATCTTCGGCGTGACCGGCGGCGTGATGGAGGCGGCGCTGCGCACTGCCTATTTCGTGCTGACCGGCAAGGAGCGCGAAGGCGTCGTGTTCAACGAGGTGCGCGGCTTCGAGATGATCCGCGAGGCGGAGTTTGACCTCAACGGCCAAAAGCTGAAGGTCGCCGTCACCAGCGGCATGAAGGGCGCCAAGGTGCTGCTCGACCAGATCCGCGAGGGTACGTCGCCCTATACCTTCATCGAGGTCATGGGCTGCCCCGGCGGCTGCATCAACGGCGGCGGCCAGCCCTATGTCCGCCCGTCGCTGCTGCCGAATGAGGACGACGACATTCTCGACACCTACATCGAGAAGCGCGCGGCCGCGCTCTACAGCGAGGACGAGCGCCAGACCCTGCGCCAGTCCCACAACAATCCTCAGCTCAAAGCGCTTTACAGCGAGTTCCTCGGCGAGCCGAATTCTCACCGGGCGCACGAGCTGCTGCACACGCACTATACCCCGCGCGTGGGCTTCAACGACTGAGCCGAAGAAACATCGATCCCGCGCCGGAGCAGCATCCGGCGCGGGATCGATTTTGCAGGAGAAAAGCTCCGGGGCGAGCGTTGAAGTAGAGAAAAAGCCGCCGGCTGTGCCGGTGGCTTTGACCGTTATTATGCCGTGGGAAGCGCACGGCTTCAGGCGCGGCTGCCGCCCTGCTGGAGCGCGCCGGCGTCCGAGCCGCTGCCGTCGAAGACAACGCCGTTAAAAACCCGGAGGAAGAGCGCGGCAATGCGGTGATATTCCTGCGCGATGTCCGTCTGCATCCCGGATTTTGTCCAGTCCATGCAGGCGCCGAAGCAGGCGTATTTCAGAAAATGGACGAGCACCGTGCGCTCCTTTTCGTCGATCGTACGGCCGGCAAGCAGCGTGTCCACGTGCGTTTTCGCGGCGTGGTCGCACATTTTCATCAGAAAATCTTCGTAGGCCTCCCGATCGACGGAGTGATAAATGTGATAGATCGCGCGGCGGTTCTCCGTTGCATAGCGAAACGCGTTGTCCACGCACAGCCCGATGGATTCCACGGTCGGATTCTGCTCGATCAGCGAGTCGGCCGTCTCGCGGATGATCTCCTCGAGCAGAGAGGGAATGTCCTGATAGTGGTAATAGAACGTATTGCGGCTGATGTTGCAGGCGTCGACGATGCTGCGCACGCTGATCTTGCTGAGCGGACGCTCGTTGAGAAGCCGGAGAAAGGCGTGCTTGATCGCGTCCCTTGTGTAGTTGTGTGGCACAAAACGCCCCCCTTTGACAGAGCTTCGCTTTCGGTATTATATCATTTTTTTGAAAAAACGCAAGCATCATAATTTGCGGCAATTACGCCGCAGAAAAAATATACGAAAACGATGAAAAAATATCCATAAGGGGCTTGACAAAGCCCGAGATGCGCATTATAATAGACAAAAATCGATTAGAGGTCGCGGAGACGATCAGTACGCCACAGAGAAACGCCGGCAAGCGTTTGTGGCAGAAAGGCCGATCCGCCGAAGCGCATTGCGGTTGCCGCCGCCGTGTAGCTGGGGCTGCGTCGAACAGACGCAGAACTGTCGCATGTTCCCATGCGGAGGGCTATCGAGGGCAGCCAGCCTGTTTGGTTATTTTTAACGCCTGTGATTCCCTGAATGGGTCTCACAGGCGTTTTATTTTTTAGGAGGAAAGAACCATGAAAAGATTATTTTGCGGAATGCTTGCGGCAGTCATGCTGCTTCTTGCCGGGTGCGGCGGCACGAGCCGTGTCGACGTGAAGCAGGCCAAGACGCTGGCCGAGCTCAAGGGTGCGAAGCTTGCGGCGCAGGCCGGGACGTTCCACGCCGAGGCGCTCGAGCAGGTCGAGGACGTGCAGGCGTCGACCTATCCGGAGTTTTCCGACCTTCTGACGGCGCTCAAGAGCGGCGCGATCGACGGTTACGTCGCCGAGGAGCCGACGGCGCTTTCGGTCTGCGGCGCGGACGACTCGCTGACCTATCTTCCGCTTAAAAATAACGACACCGGCTTCACGGCGACAGCGGCCGACGTCGGCATTGCGATCGGGCTGAAGAAGGGGTCGGAGCTGCGCGAGCAGCTCAACGCGATTTTGGCCGAGATCACGCCGGAGCAGCGCGCGGAGCTGATGGAGCAGATCGTCGCGCTGGCGGCAGGGAAGCCGGCCGAGGCATTTGCACTGGACATCCCCGAGACGGACGGCGCGAACGGTGTGCTGCGCGTCGGAATGGAATGCGCCTATGAGCCGTATAACTGGACGGAGATGAACACGCCGAGCCTCGGCGCGGTTCCGATCAGCGGCGAGGGCAAGCAGGGGCTTTATGCCAACGGCTACGATGTGCAGATCGCGCGCTATGTCGCTGCGCGGCTCGGGATGCAGCTTGAGATCTACGCAATGAGTTGGGAATCGCTGCTCCCGGCGCTGCAATCCGGGACGATCGACGTGATTGCCGCCGGCATGAGCCCGACGGCCGAGCGCGAGCGCGAGATCGATTTCACCGACACGTATTACGAGTCGAATCTGGTCGTGATCATCAGGAAGTGACGATATGAGCTTTTGGACAGACGTTTGGAATATTTTTCGGAATTATTATCCGCAGCTTTTGCAGGGCGTCGGCAACACGATGCTCATCGCCCTGACGGGCACGCTGGCCGGCCTTCTGATCGGCCTGCTGACGGGCGTGGCTCGGACGGCGCCGCTTTCGCGCAGCTCCGTTCTGCGACTGCTGCAACGGCTGCTGAATGGTCTGATCGCGGTCTATGTCGAGATATTTCGCGGCACGCCGATGATGGTGCAGTCGATGGTGATCTACTGGGGCTATGCCTTCGCGACCGGCGGAAGCACGCTGCCGCTGATCCCGTCCGGTATTTTGATCGTCTCGATCAACACCGGCGCCTATATGGCCGAGATCGTCCGCGGCGGCATCCTCTCGGTCGACCGGGGACAGTTCGAGGGCGCGCAGGCCATCGGGATGCGCCACGGGCAGACGATGCGGCGGGTGATCCTGCCGCAGGTCATCCGCAGCATTTTGCCCTCGGTCAGCAACGAGTTCGTCATTAACATCAAGGATACCTCGGTGCTGAACGTGATCGGCGTGACGGAGCTGTACTACTTCGCCGGGATCATCAAGCGGCAGAATTTTCAGACCTTCCAGACCTATCTGGTGGTCTGCGCGATCTATTTTGTGCTGACCTTTGCGGTCACGCGGCTGCTGCGCCTGCTTGAGAAGCGCCTCGAGGGCAAAAACAGCTATACGGTTTTCGGCTCACAGACGGATTTCAACGCCGAAATTCACATTCAAAAGGAGGCCTGAGCATGGCGGTCATCGAGCTGGTACATCTGGAAAAGCAATTCGGCGCGCACAGTGTTTTGCGCGGCGTGGATCTGAGCGTGGAGCAGGGCGAGGTCCTGAGCGTGATCGGCGCGTCCGGCTCAGGCAAGAGCACGATGCTGCGCTGCATCAATCTGCTTGAGACGCCAACGGCCGGGCAGGTGCGCTATCGCGGGCAGACCGTGACGGAGCGGACGGTGAACCTGCCGCAGTACCGCGCAAAGGTCGGAATGGTCTTCCAGAGCTTCAATCTGTTTCACAACATGACGGCGCTGGAGAATTGCATCGTCGGGCAGACGAGCGTGCTCGGACGCAAGCGCCCGGAGGCGCGCGAAAACGCGATGCGTTATCTCGAGCAGGTCGGCATGACGCCCTATATCCACGCGAAGCCCGCGCAGCTCTCGGGCGGGCAGAAGCAGCGCGTGGCCATCGCGCGTGCGCTGGCCATGGAGCCGGAGGTGCTGCTTTTTGACGAGCCGACCAGCGCGCTCGACCCGCAGATGGTCGGCGAGGTGCTCTCGGTCATGCGCGAGCTGGCGTCGCAGGGGCTGACAATGCTCGTGGTGACGCATGAAATGGCGTTCGCGCGGGACGTTTCGACGCGCGTGGCCTTCATGGCCGACGGCACGATCTGCGAGAGCGGCACGCCGGAACAGATCTTTCAGAACCCGAGGCAGGAAAAAACACGGGAGTTCCTTGCGCGCTTCCGCAGCACATAGGCACAGACGGGAGGATCGAAAGGATCCTCCCGTTTTCGCAGATTGTGACACTTTTTGAGCGCTGCACAAAATTTGGACACCGCTCGTGCGATTGCCCCTTTCAAAATCCGACCGTTTCCGCTATAATATCGAGTTATAAGGAAACCTGTAGCTTTTTGAAGGATGTGAAGCCGGTGACGGTAGATTTTACGAAAGAAATGAAGCGCGATTACACGATCATTGCGCCGGATATTTTCCCGACGCATATGGAGCTGATCTCCGAGGTGTTCCGCCTGTATGGCTATCGGCTCGTGATCGCAAAGTACGAGGGCAAGGAGGTCATCGACACCGGCCTGAAGTACCTGCATAACGACGTCTGTTACCCTGCGATCTGTATGCTCGGGCAGCAGATCTATGCCCTGACCTGCGGCGATTTCGACCCGCACCGCTGCGCGCTGATCCAGTTCCAGACCGGCGGCGGCTGCCGCGCGTCGAATTATATCTGCCTGCTGCGCAAGGCGCTGGAAAAAATGGACATGGCCTACATTCCGGTCATTTCGCTGAGCTTCGGCGGGTATGAAAAATACAGCGGCTTTCATATCACGCCCGGCATGGTCGCCTGCGCGATGCGCTCGCTGATCTACGGCGATATGCTCCTGCTGCTGAAGAATCAGACGCTGCCCTATGAGCAAAACGCCGGGGACACGCGCCGCACCGTCGAAAAATGGATCGCGCGGCTGACCGACGATTTTCGTCACAGACGCGGCCTGACCTCGGCGGGCATGAAAAAGCGCCTGCGTGCGATGGCCAAGGACTTTCACGACATTCCGAGAGAGCAAAAAAAGCTGAAAAAGGTCGGGATCGTCGGGGAGATCTATGTGAAATACTCCTCCTTCGGCAACAACGGACTGGAGAGATTCCTGCTCTCGCAGGGCTGCGAATATATGGTTCCGGGCGTGCTGGGCTTTTTCCAGTATTGCTTTGCGAACATCGAGACCGACCGGAATTATTACGGCGGGAGCCGCGCGATGCTGCTCGTCGGCAGGATGATGGAGCGCATCGCCGACCGCTGGGAAAGCGCCCTCATCGACGCGCTCAAGCCTTATCCGGACTTTGCCGCGCCGGTCGCCTTTGACCGCGTCAAGGAGCTGGCCGACACGATCATCGACCGGGGCGTCAAAATGGGCGAGGGCTGGCTGCTGCCCGGCGAGGCGGCCGAGCTGATCGAAAAGGGCTATTCCAACGTGATCTGTGCGCAGCCCTTCGGCTGTCTGCCAAACCACATCGTGGGCAAGGGGACGATCCGCCGTCTGCGTGAGCGTTACCCGAACGCGAACGTTTTCCCGGTGGACTATGACGCCGGGGCATCGCGCGTGAATCAGGAAAACCGCATCAAGCTGATGCTTGCGATCGCGGAGGAAGAGGAGGCGGAGCATGAAACGGTTAGGGCTTGACATCGGCTCGACGACGCTCAAATGCGTCGTTCTGGGCGAGGACGACGCAATCGAATATTCCGTTTATCGCCGCCATTTCTCGCGCATCCCCGAGACGGCGGCGGAGCTGATCCGTGAGCTGCGCGATAAATTCCCGAATGAGACGTTCTCCGTGACGATCTCCGGCTCGGCCGGCATGGGCATCGCCGAAAAGGCCGGACTGCCCTTTGTGCAGGAGGTCTATGCCGAAAAGCTTGCCGTGCAGCGCGCCGCGCCGGACACCGACGCAGTCATCGAGCTGGGCGGTGAGGATGCGAAGATCCTTTTCCTCTCCGGCGGCTTCGAGATGCGCATGAACGGCACCTGCGCCGGGGGTACGGGCGCGTTCATCGACCAGATGGCCGCGCTGCTGCACGTCACGCCGGCGGAGCTGAACGATCTTGCCGCCAAGCGCGAGAAGATCTGCACGATTGCCTCCCGCTGCGGCGTGTTCGCCAAGTCGGATGTGCAGCCGCTGCTCAATCAGGGCGCGCGCCACGAGGATATTGCCGCCGGGATTTTTTACGCCGTTGTAAATCAGACCGTCGCGGGTTTGGCGCAGGGCAGGAGGATCTCCGGCAAGGTGCTCTATCTGGGCGGGCCGCTGTATTTCCTGCCGGAGTTGCGCAAAAGCTTCGACGATGTGCTGAAAACGACGGGCGTCTGCCCGGAGAACGCGCTTTATTTCGTCGCGCTCGGCGCGGCGCGCTCGGGGACGGGCGCGGAGCTGACGCTTGAAGCCTTGCAGGCCGCGCTCGAGCTGCGTGCAGATTACACCAAGAGCTGCCACGAGCCGCCGCTCTTTGCAAACGGCGCGGAATATGAGGCCTTTCGGCGGCGACACGAGGCGGCCTCCGAGGGCATTCGGGAGTTGGACGCGCCGCAGGACGAGATGTTTTTGGGCATCGACGCCGGGTCGACCACGGTCAAGCTCGTGCTCTGCGACCGCGCGGGCAACCTGTTCCGCCCGTTTTATGCGCCGAACGCGGGCAATCCCGTGCCGCTCGTGCGCGACTATCTGCAAAAGCTCTATGCGGCCTATCCAAAGCTGAAGATCGCCGGTTCGGCGGTCACGGGCTACGGCGAGGAGCTGATCCGCAACGCGTTCTCCGTCGATCTCGGCATTGTCGAAACGGTCGCGCACTATACGGCGGCGAAAAAATTCCGCCCCGACGTCGATTTCATTCTTGACATCGGCGGGCAGGACATCAAATGCTTCCGGATCCGCAACGGCGCGATCGACAACCTCTATCTGAACGAGGCCTGCTCGTCCGGCTGCGGCTCGTTCCTTCAGACCTTCGCAGGCGCACTGGGCTACACCACGGAGGAATTTGCGAAGCTTGGCCTTTTTGCCAAGGCGCCCGTGGAGCT
>URLT01000046.1 GCA_900548795.1 uncultured Eubacteriales bacterium | reverse complement strand
TTGCCGATGGCGAGCGAGAGCTGATCGTCCGGGACGATCACGCGGCAGGCCTTTTGGCCGGGAAGCGGCGTGACGGAAACGACGTCCGCCGGGGAGAGCGCCGAGGCAACGAACTGGGCAATGTCCTCCGACCAGACGACGATGTCCATTTTCTCGCCCTGAAGCTCCTCGACGATGGCGTTGACGCGCGCGCCGCGCGGGCCGACGCAGGCGCCGACCGGATCGATGTTCGGCTCGGTGGCACAGACGGCGAGCTTCGTGCGCGAGCCGGGCTCGCGCGAAATAGAGCGGATCTCAACCGCGCCGGATTCGATCTCGGGCACCTCGCGCTCAAACAGACGCTTGACAAGCGCCGGATGCGTGCGCGAAACAAGCACCTGCGGCCCGCGGTTGCTGCGGCGCACCTCGACAACATAGACGCGGATCAGGTCGCCCTCGGTGAAGTGCTCCGTGCGAACCTGCTCGCCGACGGCCAGAAGCGCGTCGGTGCGGTCGGTGCCCTGACCGATGCGGATGGTCATGTCGCCGGAATTGTCGATGCGCAGCACCGTGCCGGTGAGGATCTCGTGCTCCTTCGAGGAGAAGCTGTCGAACACCATGCCGCGCTCGGCCTCGCGGATGCCCTGAATGATGACCTGCTTTGCCGTCTGCGCAGCGATGCGCCCGAAGGCCTTGGTCTGGATCTCCACATTGACCAGATCGCCGAGCTGCGCCTTGCGGTCGATTTTACGGGCGGCGTCGAGCGTGATCTCCGTCGCGGGGCTGATGACCTCGTCGACGACCTCCTTCTGGGCGTACATGCTCAGGCGCTCCTCGTTCAGCTCAACGAAAACATTGTCCGTATAGCCGTCCTTATCTTTTTTATAAGCGGCGACCAGCGCCTGTGTGATGCGCTCAACCATATAGTCCACGGGAATGCCGCGTTCCTTCTCAAGCTGACGCAGCGCCGCAAAAATCTCTGTGTTCATGTTTTCCTCCTAAAACTCTACGCGAAGCCGCACGAGCGCGACCTCTGATTTTTCAAATGTCAGCTCCTTGCCATCGACCGAGACGGTCACATTGCCGTCTGCATAGCCGACCAGCGTGCCGGGGAATTCCTTGCGCCCGTCGCGCGGCTTATAGAGCTTCACCAGCACCGCCGCGCCCATGTAACGCGCAAAGTCGGACGGCCGCTTGAGCGGACGCTCCAGCCCGGCGGAGCAGACCTCAAAGCGATAGCTCTCGGGGATCGGATCCTTCTCGTCGAGAACCGGATCGACCGCGCGGGAAACCGCCTCGCAGTCGTCGATGTTGACGCCGTTTTCCTTGTCGATATACAGGCGCAGGAACCATTCTCCTCCCTCGCGGACGTACTCGACGTCCCAGAGCTCGCAGCCCTGCTCCCGCACCAGCGGCTCGGCAAACTGCCAAACCTGTTCGGTGATCTTCAACTTGCATCCTCCTTCTGAGACCCCGGACGGGGCCGTTTATTCAAGAAGAAAGAGACGGGAGAACCCGTCTCTTTAGTAGTACTACTATAGATTGCCTATATTGTATCATTTCTTTCTCAGAATTGCAAGCATTTTTTGCAACTTTTCTGTCCTTTTTCCGTAATTTCAGAAAGATTCTTTTTTCATACCGGAATATGATCAAGAGCTTTCGGAATTTTGCGCCGAGGATGCGTCATAATGAGTGATTTTGTCAAGAATCCGTATCGAAACGGAAAAAACTTTCTTTTCCCTCTGTCAATTTGCAGGAACCTATGCTATAATATCTGTCGCAGCTCATTATAACTTTGGGAGTGATACAAATGAAAAAGTCCACGGCCTTCTCCGCCGTGCTTCTGGCGCTCTCTCTGGCCGCCGCAGCCGGCGGATTTTTCGTGCGCCGCGCGCAGCTTGCCACGGAGCTGCTCGCCGACGGCAGCCTTGCGCCCGGAAGCCGCCTGCACACGGTGCTGGCCGTTCTGACCGTCTGCTTTGTTCTCGCAGCGGTCGCTCTGCTCCTTCCGGCAGAAAAACGCTCGCACTGGCGCACATTTTTCCGCAGCAGTCCCGCCTTCCAGCTTCCGCTGATGATCGGCGCGGTGCTGCTTGCCGTCGGAAACCTTATGCTCCTGCGCCAGGGCGCGAAGCCTTCGGCCGACGTCTTCACGCAGTCGCCCGCTCTGGCCGGCACGCTTTCTGCGCTGGTCGCGCCGCTGGGTGTGCTCTGCGGCATCTGCTATACAGTCTCGGGCTTCTTCTGCCTGTCGCAGAAAAAACCTTCGGCGGCGTTTTATATGCTCGCCTGTCTGTACCCCATTGTTCGCCTGCTCGCCTGTTTTCAGGCGTGGAACACCGATCCGTCGATCCACGACTATTGCTATCAGCTCCTTGCCGCCATTTGCACCATGCTGGCGTTTTTCCAGCTCGGCGGCTTCTGCTTTGACCGCGGCAAGCGCCGCCTCACGCTGTTTTGGACGCTGTGCGGCGTCGTGTTCAACGGCATCAGCCTTGCCGACGCTCTGCACGGCGGCGAGGCTGCGGCGCTGCTGATCGCCTCCGCCCTGATCCTGATCCTGCTGACGAACTCCCTGCTGCTGCTCTTCCCGGACGGGTCGGCTCCCGAGGAGCCCATTTCCGAGCCGATGCAGCAAATATCAGAACAAAACAATGAGGAAGAAGAAACGAAATGACTGAACTCGTGAATCATACCAATCTGGCCGCCTACGAGGCCTTTGTGCAAAGCCATCCGAAGGGGCATTTTTCCCAGAGCAGCCTCTGGGCCAAGCAAAAGCCCGCATGGCGCTGGAAGGCCGTGATCTGCCGCAACGAGCAGGGTGAGATCTGCGGAACCATCGCATTTCTGATCCGGAAAATGCCGATCGTGCGCCGCAATATGCTCTATGCCTGCCGCGGCCCGGTCTGCGATCTGGACGACCGCAAGACCTTCCACGAGCTGATGGAGGCCGCCAAGCGCATCGCACAGGCGGAGCGCGCCTATGTCATCAAGATCGACCCCGACGTTCCCTCCTCCGACACCGAGTTTGTCTCGATGCTGGAGCAGGAGGGCTTCGTCTGCCGCAACACCGGAAAGAATTTTGAGGCGATTCAGCCGCGTTATGTCTTCCGGCTCTATCTCAACGGCCGCGACGAGGACGCCCTGCTGGCCTCCTTCCACCAAAAATGGCGCTATAACATCCGTCTGGCCGTGCGAAAGGGCGTTGAGGTGCGCATCTGCGGCAAGGAAATGGTGCCCGAGTTCGCGCGGATCATGATCGAGACCGGCGTCCGCGACAATTTTGCCACGCGTCCGCCCGAATACTTCTCTGCAATGCTCGATAACCTCGGCGAACACGCACGTCTTTATATGGCATTTTATGAGGGTAAACCAATCGCCGGCACGTTGGCCGTGCATTACGGCGACAAGGTCTGGTATCTCTACGGCGCAAGCTCCAACGAGCACCGCAATCTGATGCCGAACTATTTGCTGCAATGGAGCATGATCCAGTGGGCGGTCGAGACGAACAGCCGCGTCTACGACTTCCGCGGCGTCTCCGGCGATGTTTCTGAGGACAACCCCCATTATGGTCTGTTCCGCTTCAAGCAGGGCTTCGGCGGCGAATTTACCGAATTTGTCGGCGAGTTTGACTATGTGCAGAGCCGCACGGCCTATTGGATCGCCGAAAAAGGCAGCCTTGCCTACAAAACACTCGCCGCAAAGCTGTACATGCTGAAAAATCGAGGCAAATGAGGGAGCAGCCGTGACTGAATACATTGTCAGCCGCAGCCGTCTGCGGCACAATCTGCAAGCTCTGCGGCAGCGTGCGCAGGGAACGCCGATCTGGGCGGTCGTCAAGGGCGACGGCTACGGTCTCGGCACGCGTGCGCTGACGGAATTTCTTCTTTCAGAGGGCGTCACGCACTTCTGCGTGACGGAGCCATCGGACGCTGCCCTGATCAGGGCGCTTCCGGGCGACGTGCGCGAGCTTCTGATGCTCCGCGAGACATCCGACCCGGACGAGCTTCGCTTTCTGCTTGAGCACGACGTCCTGTTGACCGTCGGCAGCCCCGCCGCCGCAGACGCCGCAGAGGCGGCGGCACAAGCGTGCGGACACCCGGCGCGTGCGCATCTCAAGATCGACACCGGCATGGGGCGATACGGCTTCCTTCCCGAGGAGATTTTGGCCGCGCTCCCGCTGTTTGACCGACCCGAGCTGCACATTTGCGGAGTTTACACGCATTTTAACTGTGCCTTTGCAGACGCCCGCATCACAAACCGCGAGTTCGACGCATTCTGCGCCGCCGTCGCGCGCCTCCGCGCCGCCGGAAAAGACGTCGGCACCGTTCATTGCTGCAACTCGGCCGCCTTCCTGCGCTTTGACCGGATGAAGCTCGACGGCGTCCGCCTCGGCTCGGCGCTGCTCGGAAGAGTGCCCTTTCCGACGGAGCTGCAGTCGGTCGGCTTTGTGCGGACAAAAATCGACGCGCTTCACAGCGTGCCGAGCGGTCACTCCACCGGCTACGGCGCGCTTTGGACAGCCAAACGTCCGACGACGCTGGCGATCCTGCCCGTCGGCTGGTATCACGGCTTCAACGTGAGCTGCCAGCCCGACCGTTCGCGGCGAAAAGACGGCCTCCGCGCCGCTCTCTCCGGCTTCCGAGACGCATTGCGCCCGCGCCACCTTTCGGTGCAGATCAATGGAGCCGCATGCCCCATCGTCGGCGCGATCGGTATGCTGCACTGCGCCGCCGACGTCACGGATCTTCCCTGCCGGGTCGGCGACCCGGTCGAAATGCAGCTCAATCCTCTGCATCGCAACGGGATCCCTGTCCGGTTTGTTGATTGATCGAGCGCTGCAAGAACCTGCTCCGTTCTATACATTATAATAATCGTGAACAACAACTGGATCATCGATCCGCAAAGTCTCGCGAAACCATTGCGCCCTGCTTCGATAATGGGCAAAATATTAAAATACCGCGCATTTGACCGATCCGTCAAATGCGCGGTATTTGGCAGGGGCACAAGGACTTGAACCCTGAGCCTACGGTTTTGGAGACCGCCGCTCTACCAATTGAGCTATACCCCTATGTATTAAATTACTGCTCGGCACATCATGAAAAAATGGTGGGCCTTCGGGGACTCGAACCCGGGACCGACCGGTTATGAGCCGGTTGCTCTAACCAACTGAGCTAAAGGCCCGCATCTCTCAAGCGAAGATATTATACATCATTTTTCCCGGTTTGTCAACAAAAACTTTCCGTTTCGGAAAAGAATTCTGATACGGATTTCTGATTCATATTCTTCATGGCTTTAATCAGAGCTGTTGTGTGCTTCGCACACTCACATCGTGCCGATGCACGGACGCCTTATCTCGTGTATTATTTGACACACCCACAGAGAGCTAAAAAGCTTATACGCTTTTTATCAGATTCCAGCATGGGCTCAACTGATGTACTTCATTCGGCTGACCGACGGCAGAGCGGCGGAAAACCCTTTCAGCCCGTCAGCAAACGGTCATGCACAGCGCGTGTTCGCTTATGAATCGATATCCCTCCGCGATTCCTGCGTCCATGATCCCACGCTCGGCTTGAACATCATGTCGGGGCGTGCTTCCCTAAAAAATTTCCCATGCAGCAGCGACTGCGCCGCAAAAATCTAACGACCGATCTGGAAAATAGCCGTTCAATCCGTGTGAAGGTTTTGTCGAAACCGCCGCAAAAATCATTCAAAGCATGTTTTGGATCACAAAAACACCTTAAATTTCGCATTTCTTCAATATATTCAATTTTCTCCGAATCTGATATAAAACGCTCCGTATTTCTTAAACTTTAGTTACGTTTTTGTCATATCTACTGCCAGTAGAGAGGCCTATACTCACAGTAGAGAGGCCGAACGCTGCGGTAGGTTGCTTTCATGGGGTAGGTTTGCTATAATGCTCCCTGTATCAAAGGGCGCTCCGCCGCCCAAAAGCAGAAAGCGAGGCAATAGCATGACCAGACTCTTCACCGACACCTCCGCCAATCTTCCGATTGAGCTGGTGCAAAAATATAACCTGACCGTGCTCCCCTTCTCCTACACCGTGGGCGGAAAGGAATTCACGCCGGACGATTCCTCCGACTTTGACGGCAAGGGCTTCTATGACGCCATGCGCAACGGCGCGGACGTAAAGACCGCTATGATCCCGCTCGGCCTCTTCATCGACCAGTTTCGCGCTGCGCTCGACAACGGCGATGATGTGCTCTATATCGGCATGTCCGGCGGCATCAGCGGCACGAGTCAGGCCGCCATGCTTGCCGCCAACGAACTGACCGAGGACTATCCCAAGCAGCAGATCGCCGTTATCGACACCTTTGCAGCGTCGCTTGGCGAGGGACTTCTTGTCCTCGAGGCAGCGCGCCTTTTGGAGGACGGCACACCCCTGCGCGAGGTGGTCGCAACGATTGCAAAGCACCGCAATACGATGTGCCAATATTTCACCGTGGATGATCTGGAATATTTGAAGCGCGGCGGACGCATCAGCCGTGTTGCAAGCGTGGTCGGAACGGTCTTCAAAATCAAGCCGCTCCTCACCGGGAATGCGGAGGGAAAGATCGTCCTCTGCGGAAAATGCCGCGGCAGGCGGCCGTCTCTGCTCGCTCTTGCGGATTACTATGACGAGCTCGTGGTTGACCGAAGCGCCGGAATCGGCATTGCCCATGCTGACGCACCGCAGGATGCAGCCTTCCTTGAAGAAGAGCTGCGCAGACGCGGTCTGACTGGCGAATGCCTCACGGTCTATTATGAGCCCGTCACGGGCGCGCACGTCGGCCCCGGGACTGTCGCCCTCTTCTTCCAAGGGTCGCACAAGTAACCGCATTTTTGCAGTCGCACTTTGATTTGATGCCGGTCTCTAATTCGGGCAACACCGCGCAACTGCGTCGAAGCGCTTCGCCGGATTGTGCGGCGCCGCCTTATACTAGAATCTGTTAAAAAGCTTGAAGAGCTTTTTATAGCGCCAAAGGCGCGTCAGATTCTGCATAAGACGACGCATCGTGCCGATGCTGCGCCGTTTCATGGAGTATTCGACGCGCCTTTGGTGCGATCTATAGCTTGATCGCTTTGTATGAATCCGTCGGGAGGCAGGACGAAACCGTCCTGCCTCCTGCTTTTTTTCTTCCGCCCCGGCTCCGGCATGATACAAAAAGCACGGGGAGCTGCAAGAACGTACGCTTGCGGCTCCCCGTGGGCTCAGTATTCGATTTTCTCGTCCGCAGACGATCTTTGGCAGATTTCCCGCGGTCAAGGCGCTTTCTTCAGCTCCCATGGACGGAGGGCGCAGGCGCTCTCATAGAGGCGCGCATAGCTGGCGTAGCGCGTCGGCTCGATTGCTCCCTCCTGCACAGCTTGCAGAACCGCGCAGCCGGGCTCCTTCAGATGCGCGCAGTCATGGTAGCGGCATTTGCCGAGAAACGGCGCAAAATCCGGGAAAGCATCCTGCAGGCGATCCTTGAGAACCAGCTCCATTCGGTCGGTGTCAAAGGAGGAAAATCCCGGCGTATCGATCGCGAAGGTATCCTCCCCAAGCTCGTAGAGCTCTACGTGCCGCGTGGTATGGCGTCCGCGCCCGAGCTTTTCTGAGACCTCGCCTGTCGCGATCGACAGACTGCGGTCGAGCCGGTTGAGCACGCTGCTCTTGCCGACGCCGGAGTTTCCCGTAAAGGCCACGGTTTTCCCGGCAATCGCCGCACGAAGCGCGTCCATTCCCTCCCCGGTCTCCGCGCTGGTTGGAAAGACCTCATAGCCGGCGTGCCGATAAATGCGGATCAGGCGCGCGCCGTCGTTGAGATCGGTTTTGTTCACGCAGATCAACACGGGCACGCCCCGGTCGCCCGCAATGGCACAGATTCGATCGATCAGGAACGGATCGGTCACGGGGTTCGAGCCTGAGGCCAGCAGCACGAGCGCGTCCAGATTGCTCACCGCCGGGCGCAGGAAGCTGTTGCGGCGGGGCAAAATTTCCTCCACCGTGCCGCGTTTCCCCTGCGTGGAAAAGCGCACCTCGTCGCCGACCAGCGGCGTGATGTGTTCTTTGCGGAAGATGCCGCGCGCGCGGCACTCGATCACGCGCGCATCATGCCGAACGTAGTAAAAGCCGCTCAGCGCCTTGACGATGCGCCCGGTTTGAAGCTGCTCCATGCGCTACGGCGTCGGCTCGACCGTCGGCTCGGTCGTGTCGGGCGGTGTCGTAGGCTGGGTGGTCGGCTGCGTGGTGGGCGGCGCGGTGCAGACCGTGATCTCGATCTCGCTGTCCTTGTCGACCATCTTGTCTGCCTTGATGCTCTGATCGATGATATGCCCGGTGTCAACGCCGGAATCGTAGCTCTCCTTGACCTTAATGTTGTTCTTGTCAAAGCCCGCCTGCTTGAGCATCGTCATTGCGGTGTCAAGGCTCTTGCCGCGCACATCCGGCACCTTGATGCGGTCATCGCCGGTGCTGACATAAATTGTGACGGTCTGTCCCTTGCTCAGCGTCGCGTCGGCGGACGGCTCGGTGCGGATGACCTTGCCCTTGTCAATATCTTGACTTGCCTCCTCGTGGGAGATAATGTTCAGATTCAGCTCCATGGCCTCGAGTCGCTTGCGCGCGCTCTCCTCGCTCTCCTTGACCAGCTCCGGCATCTTGTTCGAGCCGAGGCTGACATAGACCGTCACGGTCTGGCTCTTGGAGAGCTTCGTGCCGGAGACCGGCTCCGTGCGCACGACGTAGCCCTTTGTGACCTTGTCGCTGGCCTCCTCCTCAATGCGAATGTTGAGGTTCAGGTTCATGTCGTTCAGACGCTTGACGGCGTCGTCGCTGAGCTGATCGGTCACATCGGGCATCGTGTTTTCCTCCAGCCCCTTGCTGACCGTGAATTTCACGGTGCGACCTGCGCGAACCATTTTGTCGGCCTTGGGTGTCTGGGCAATGATATAGCCCTCTTCGTATTTATCGCTGAATTCGTAGGTAATATCGTTCAGGTCAAGCTTCAGGTCGGGATAATCCGCAGGGTTGAGATCCTCGAGGCGCTCGCCGATGAAGTTCGGCACGCGGATGTCGCCCTCGTCCTCGGTGATGGTCGTGTCATCGCGCGTACTTCCGCCGCTCGCCAAAACGACGATCAACACGGTCAGGAGAACCACAACGACCGACGCTGCGACGATCGCAATGGTCATCGTCTTGCGGCGCTTCTTCTCCTCCTGCTCGCGCTCGCGGCGGGCGCGGGCTGCGCGGCGTTCCTCGGCCGTGCGGCCGTCGGCACCTCTGGCGGGGCGCTGTGCGGCTCCAGCGCTGCGCGCGGCGGCGTAACGCTCGGCCTCGCTGCGGCTCATGCCGCCGGCCGGACGCTGCGTCTGTGCCGGACGCGGCGGCTCCTGCGGAAGCACGGCGTGGCTCTTCGGAGCCTCCTGCCCGCCGTAGATCAGCGGCAGTGCGCCGGTGTTCCCAAAATGGAAGGTCACGGACGGATTCTTGCGGAATTCCTCCATGTCACGCAGCATCTCGGTCGCGGAGGAATAGCGCGAGTCGACGTTGCAGTTCATCGCGTGCATCGTGATCTGCTCTAAGCCGAGCGGGATGCCGGTTACAAGCTCGCTGGGCAAGCGTGCACCGCCGTTGATGTGCTGAATGGCGACAGAGACGGGCGTCTCGCCGTCATAGGGCGGCCTTCCAGTCAGCATTTCATACATGACGATGCCGAGGGAATAAATGTCGCTGCGATTGTCGACCATTGCGCCCTTGGCCTGCTCGGGCGAAATATAGTGCACCGAGCCGAGCGCCTCGCGCGTGAGCGTGTTCTGCGCCGCGCCGATGCGGGCGATGCCGAAATCGGTGACCTTGATGCTGCCATCCTTGAGGATCAAAATGTTGTGCGGCTTGATGTCGCGATGGACGATGCCGCGTCCGTGCGCGTGTTCCAGCGCCTTGGCGATCTGCATGGAAAAATGCAGCGTCTCGCGCCAGTTGAGCGGCCCCTTTCGCTCCATGTACTGCTTGAGGGAAATGCCCTCGATCAGCTCCATGACGATGTAATCCACACCGCCGGAGCTGGAAACGTCATACACGCTGACGATGTTGGGGTGAGAGAGCATCGCAACGGCCTGCGATTCCGTCTGGAACCGACGGCGGAACTCCTGATTGCGCGAAAGCTCCTCCTTGAGGATCTTGACCGCAACGAGGCGGTTGAGGCGGTGATCCAGCGCCTTATAGACCTCCGCCATGCCGCCGGAGCCGATGTTCTCAAGGATCTCGTACCGGTTGTCCAGCAGCCTTCCAATATAGCTATCCATAGGAAACTCCTATCCGCCGAAGCGGCCCGTTCCAAGCGGCGAACGGGTGCCGAAATGTGTCAGGATGAAATTACAGCGCGATCAGCACCGAGGTGACATTGTCGGGCGCGCCGCGATTTTTGGCGATCTCCAAAAGACGGCGGCAGCAGTCGTCGCGGCGTGCGCCGTGGACGACCTCAAACAGGATCTCCTGATCGGCCATCTGGTTGGAAAGCCCGTCGGAGCACAGCAGAATGCAGTCCTCCGGAACGGTTTCCACGCGAAACACATCGGAAAAAACGGAAGCCTCCGTCCCGACGGCGCGGGTGATCAGGTTCTTGCTGGGGTGGGTCTTTGCCTGCTCCGGCGTCAGCTCGCCGCGCTGCACCATCATTTCCACAACGGAGTGGTCGCGTGTGATGCAATGCACGCCGTCTGCGTTGATGAGATAGGCGCGGCTGTCGCCGATGTTGAGCACCAGCGTCGCCCTCGGATAGACCAGCGCCGCGACCAGCGTCGTTCCCATGCCGGTGTAGTCCTCGCTGAGCTGAGATTGCTCAAACACGGCGACATTGGCTAGCTTTGCGGCGCCGCGAAGCATCCTTCCCGCCTCCTCAGCGGTCAGCTCGGCGGAAAAGGAGCGCTTGACCTCCTCTGAAAAGACCTCGCTTGCAAGGCGGCTTGCGACGTTGCCGGATTTTGCCCCGCCCATCCCGTCGCAAACGACGGCCAGCAGGGCGTCCTTTCCGAGCTCGACGATACGAAATGCGTCCTGATTCTGATCGCGGACATTGCCCACGTCAGTCAGTCCCCATGCTTCCATAGCCATCACTCCTTCACGGATTGCTCCTCTCTTTCAAAATTCCGGCGCAGCTGCCCGCAGGAGGCGTTGATATCGCTTCCGAGCGTTCTGCGCACGGTCGCCGGGATCCCGTGCTCCTCCAAGCTCTGGCGGAAGGCCTGCACGTCCTCCGGACGGCTGGGCTTGAGCGGGCTCTCGGGAATATCGTTCAGCGGGATCAGATTGACATGCGCCGCGATTCCGCGCAGGCGGGAGGCGAGCAGCTTTGCCATCTCGGGCGTATCGTTGACCCCGCGGATCATGGCGTATTCAAACGAAATGCGTCGGCCGGTCTTTTCAAAATAGCGCTTGCAGGCGGCCAAAAGCGTCTGCACATTGTAGCGCCGGTTGACCGGCATCAGCGTTGAGCGGATCTCGTCCGTCGGCGCATGCAGCGAGACGGACAGCGTGAGCTGCAAATTCTCCTCGGCCAGCCGGTCAATGCGCTCGACGAGGCCGCAGGTCGACAGGCTGATATGGCGCATCCCGATGTTCATACCCTCGGGCGAGTTGACCAGCTCCAAAAAACGCAGAACGGTGTCGTAATTATCCAGCGGCTCGCCGATGCCCATCAGCACGATGTTTGACACCGGAAGTCCCGAATCGATCTGTGTGAAAAGCACCTGATCGAGCATTTCCGACGGCGTCAGCCGACGAACAAGCCCGCCGCGCGTCGACGCGCAGAAGGCGCAGCCCATGGCGCAGCCGACCTCGGACGAAATGCAGACGGTGTTGCCGTGGTGATACTGCATCAGAACGCTCTCAACGCAGTTCCCGTCGCTCAGACGCCAGAGATATTTGATCGTTCCGTCTTTTTTGGATACCAGCTTGCGAACGGCGGTCGCTCCGCAAGCCGCAGCCGCAGTGCCTTGGAGAGATTCGTCATCTCCTCGAAGCTTCGCGCACCGCGGTGCATCCAGCTATAAACCTGTCCGGCGCGGAAGGCCGGCTCCCCGAGCTGAGCGAATTCCTCGCGCAGCTCCCCAAGGTTCATGGATTTGATGTCCTTCAATGGTTCCTCCTGAGCTTGCAGATAAAAAAGCCGTCTGTGCCCTGCTCACTGGGCAGCAGCGTGGTCATTGCCGCGTCCGGAAGACCCGAAAGCGGCGGAAAATGGACGGCTTCGAGCGAAAAGGAAGGATTTTCTTCCAAGAAGGCCGCCACGACCTCCTGATTTTCGCGCCGCAGCACCGTGCAGGTGCTATAGATCAGCACGCCGCCGGGCTTCACATGCTCCGCCTGCGCGGCGAGTATGGTTCCTTGCAGCTCGGGCAGACGCGCCGCCTGCTCGAGCGGGCGATAGCGGATGTCGGGCTTTTTTCGGATCACGCCGAGGCCGGAGCACGGCACGTCGCAGATCACGGCGTCAAACAGCGCCTCGCCGTCTGTCTCGCGCGCGTCGCGCAGACGCGTCTCGATGCAGGTTATGCCCAAACGTTCCGCGCCCGCGGCGATGAGCCGCAGCTTGTGCGGGTGAATGTCGCAGGAGAGCACCGTCCCGCGGTTCTGCATTTGCAGCGCGGCGGCGAAGCTCTTGCCCCCGGGCGCGGCGCAGCAGTCGAGCACGCGCATTCCCGGCTCAACGCCGGAGGCCATGGCAGCAAGCCGCGCAGCGGCGTCCTGAACATAAAACCAGCCCTTTTGGAATGTCTCGAGCCGCTCCAGATTGCCCGTGCCGCGCACGGTCAGGCAGTTTTCCAGCCACGGATGCGGCGCTGCCTGCACGCCCTCCTGCTCCAATGCGCGCGCAAGCGACGGCAGATCGGTCTTGAGCGTGTTGACCTGCAAGACCGTCTCGGGCGCCTCGTTGTGGCTTTGGAGCAGGCGCTCGGCACGCTCTGCGCCAAATTCATTGACCAGCAGCGCGGTCAGCTCTGCCGGGTGGCTGTATCGGATGGAAAGCTCCTGCGGCTCGGGCAGCGACGGACAGCGCAGAAGGCTGCGCAGCACGCCGTTGACGAAGCGCGCGGCGGCAGGGTTGGCAAAGCGCTTTGCCTGCTCCACGGCCTCGTTGACCGCCGCCGAAGCGGGGATCTTGTCAGAAAATCGGAGCTGATAGACCGCCAGACGCAGGATGTCGCGCACGACCGGCTGGGGCTTGCCCCTGAGAAAGCCATCGAGCCAGAAATCGATCCGCATCCGGTTTTGCAGCACGCCGTAGCACAGGCGGCTGGCCAGCGCGGCATCCCGGGCATCGAGCCCGGAGAGCGTCTGCTTCAGCGCGCCGTCCGACCAAGCGCCGTCTGCACGGCAGGCCGTGAGCGCACGAAGCGCGGCGTCGCGTGCGTTCATCGCTCAGGCCTCCGTCGTGATAGGGTGTCCGCGGAAATAATCCGGCGCAGACATCCGCTTGCCGCCGTCGGCCTGAAGGCGCGTGATAACAAGCACGCCGTCTACGCAGGCGATTTCAAGCCCCTGCTTGGTCAGCGCGAGCAGCGTTCCGGCTGGACGATCGGTCTTTTTATCGACCGGGCGCACCTCGTAGATCTTGAAGCGCTTGCCGCCCAGCTCGGTCGTCGCGACCGGCCACGGGTCAAGCCCGCGCACATGGTCGATGATCTCGCGGCGCGTTTTTGTCCAATCGATGGGGCAAAGCTCCTTCGTCAGCATCGGCGCAAGCGTCATGCGGCTCTCGTCCTGCGGCGTCCGCGTCGCCGTGCCCGCCTGCATCGCATGCAGCGTGTCGCAGAGCAGCGGGCCGCCAAGCCCGGCAAGGCGCTCAAGCAGGCTCTGCGCGTTTTCAAACGGATCGATTGGCGTTTTGCGGATCTCGATGATATCCCCCGCGTCCAGCGCAGCCGTCATATACATCGCCGTCACGCCGGTCTCCTTGCAGCCGTTGAGGATCGCCCATTGGATCGGCCCCGCGCCGCGCAGCTCGGGCAGAATGCTGGCGTGAATATTCACGCAGCCGAGCGGCGGAATATCCAGCACGCTCTGCGGCAGGATTTTTCCATATGCCACGACAGCGATCGCATCCGGGCGCAGCGCTCGCAGCTCCTCGACCGTTGCCGCGTCGCGGAAGGTCGTCGGCTGAAGCACGGGCAGCCCGGCGGCGAGCGCAACCTTTTTGACCTCGCTCATCTCCAGCTTCATGCCGCGATTCTTGGGCTTATCGGGCTTGGTATAGACGCCGACGATCTCAAAGTCATCCGCAAGCAGCGCCTTCAGGCAGGTCGCGGCGATGTCGGGCGTTCCCATAAAAACGATTCTCATGCTTCGCCCTCTCTGCGCAGCTCTTCCAGCTCCTCATCGGTCAGCCGACGGG
>URLT01000045.1 GCA_900548795.1 uncultured Eubacteriales bacterium | reverse complement strand
CCTTGACCTCGTCCTGATTTTCAAGCCGATCCATCCACTTGCTCAGCAGCGCGTGCTCCGGCGAGAGCACCATATAGGTCGCGCCAAACAGGGTGTCGGGACGGGTCGTGTAGATCTCGATGTCGTCGCCGAGCGTCGAGGCAAAGCGCACCTGCGCACCGGTGGAGTGACCGATCCAGTTGCGCTGCTGCGCCTTGACGCGGTCGATGTAGTCCAGACCGTCAAGGTCGTCGAGCAGACGCTGGGCGTATTTCGTGATACGCAGCATCCACTGGCTCTGCTCCTTGCGGATAACGGGGCTGCCGCAGCGCTCGCAGACATTGTCGACGACCTCCTCGTTGGCCAGCACGCATTTGCAGGAGGTGCACCAGTTGACGGGCATCTTGGCCTTATAGGCAAGGCCGTGCTTATAAAGCTGCAGGAAGATCCACTGCGTCCACTTGAAATACTTGGGGTCAGTGGTGTTGATCTCGCGATCCCAGTCAAAGCTGTAGCCCAGCGCGTGGAGCTGCTTGCGGAAGTTTTCGATATTATTTTTCGTAACAATGGCAGGGTGGATATGGTTCTTGATCGCGTAGTTTTCGGTGGGAAGGCCAAAGGCATCATAGCCCATCGGGAAGAGGACGTTCTCGCCCATCATGCGGTGCTTGCGGGCGATCGTGTCCATGGTCGTATAGGGACGCGCGTGGCCGACGTGCAGACCGGCGCCCGAGGGGTACGGGAACTCGATCAGCGCGTAGAATTTCTTCTTATCCAGACCGGTCACGGCCTGATAGAGCTTTTCCTCCTGCCAGCGCTTTTGCCATTTTGCTTCAATGGCATTAAAATCGTACTTCATGCTTCGGCCTCGAATTTCATAGGAATTTTCGCAGCATCGTTCCAAAGATGCTCCAAATCATAGAATGCGCGCGCCTCGTTGGTAAAAACATGCACAACAAGGCAGCCAAAATCAAGCAGCACCCAGCTTCCGCCGCGGTGTCCCTCGCGGTGGAGCAGCGGCTCGTTCAGCTCGTCGACGACGACCGCCTCGACGCTGTCGCAAAGCGTCTTGACGTGGGTGCTGGAGGTGCCGGTGCAGATCAGAAAATAATCCGCAATGCTGGTCACATCCGTGACCTCAAGCAGCTCGATGCCCAGACCCTTTCGGTCATCGAGCACCTTTGCGGCGCGCAGGGCGATCTCTTTCGGTGTGTTCATATTCGTTCTCCTTTCTGCTGTGGCTCAGGGATTTTCGATCGGAACATCCGGCAGCTCCGGGGCGGGAGCAGCGGTGGTCTCAGGGGGCTGCTCGGTGGTCGGCTTTGTGCCGGTGCCGGTTCCGCCGTTGTCCTTTTTGCTTTGGTTGTGGAAGCCGTAGGCCTCAAATTCGCCGTCCGTGCTGAGGCCGGTCTTCTGCCGGAAATTGAGGTTGAAGGTCGTCAGTGCCTTTTCCAGCGGGTTGAAGTAATCGTTGAGGATGTCCACCGTGTCCTCCGGCGAGACCTGATAGTAGTCGACGGTGTAGTCCCATCCCTCCTCCTCACCGATGGTGATGACCTCGCCGGGAAGCGTCGCGCTGTAGGCGTCGCTGAAGGCCTTGCGCGTCAGCTTTTTGAAGAAATAAAGCAGCGCGTTTTCGTCAAAATTCGTATCGGCGTCGCTGAGCAGCGCCTGCGCGCGGCTCTTCATCTCGGCCTCGTCGTTGGTGGCGATCAGCTCGCTCATCAGCGAAAGCACGAACTTGCGCTGGGTGCTCGGGCCGTCGAGATCGATGCCGTAATAGTCCGGGTCATACGTGAAGAGCGCGATGGCGTCCTCGCCGTCCATATCGCGCGAGCCGGAGCGCAGCGAGCAGTATTCGAGCTTGGGCACGCGGAAGCGCAGGCCGTCGATGGCGTCGAGCGCGTTGGTCAGCGTCTCCTGCGTGATAACGTAGTGATAGTCGATCTTGAAGCCGACCATGGCCTCAACGGCCTCCTGAAGCGCGCGGATCCCGCGCCCCTTGCCGTCGTCCGTCTGCCGATAGATCTCGTTGATGCTGCTGATCTCATAGTTGCCGGAGATATAGGTATCGCGCGGAATGCTGACGATCGCAACGGAATACGTCTCCAGATCGACGCTCATGAGCATGACGGCGTCGGTGCGGTAGGTCGACTCGTCCAGACTGACGAGCAGCGCATTGAGCGTCGTGGATTGGTTGACGCCGGTGGGTGCGTCGGGATCCTTCTCCTTCGTGGTCTCGACCGTGCTCGGCTGAGAGTTAACGACGTAGTCGACCTTCGCGTTCTTGGAGAGCTGCTCGGGCAGCTCATAGGGCGTGCCGCTCTTTTCGATCAGATAAAAACACATCAGCGCCGCCGTCAGGAACAGCACGAGCGAGGCCAAAAGCACGGCCATGCTCTTGGCGGAGGTGTGATCCCGTTTTTCGCGGTCGGGCTTCCCCTTTGCCTGCTTCTTGGGCTTCGGCGTGGGGACGGCAAAATCCGTCGGCTCTCGCTCCGGCTCAAGCACCTGCTCGATCGGCTCTGCCTGCGGCGCTTCCTGCTCCGGCTCGGACGGCTTTGCGGGAATGGGCCGGCGCTTTTGATTGCCAAATAGCTTCATATTGTGTGATTCCTTTCTTCCAATTGCCGCAGGGCAGCAAGCGAATTCGGGTCGATCTCGCAGCCGCGCGCGCGTAGCTGGTCGATCGACATGCGCAGGCCGCAGAGCATCCCCTCGTCAAGCGACCGCTCCGTGAGCCGCCGCAGCTCGTCTACGCCGGGAAAATCCCGGTTCGGCTCCATATAATCGGCCAGATAAATGATCTGATCCAGCGTGCACATGTCCGCAGCGCCGGTCGTGTGCCGATAGATGGCGCGGTAGACCGCGTCGTTCTCGCCGAAAATCTCGCGCGCGACCGTCGCGCCGGTCTTTGCGTGCAGGAGCTTCGGATGTTCACGCTCAAAATGATTCAAAATTATACCATAGCTTTCGCATAATTTCAACTGCTCCGTTCCGCTGAGCGCCTTGGTCACATCGTGCAGGATCCCCGCGCGCTTGGCGTCGACGGGGTCGGCGCCGTATTTCAGCGCAAGGCGCTCGGCCGTTTGGCTGCATCCGACGACGTGCGGAACGCGCTTTTGCTTATGCAGCGCAAGACTGACCTGCGACAGACGCTCAAAGGGCAGCCCCCGAAGCTCGGCACCCACGCCGTACAGCCCCGCGCTGCGAATCGCCTCGAGCACCTCCGGGGCAAGATAGTCCTGCGCGCAGCCGAAGGCCAGCATCGCACGGACGGACGTCGAGGAATATGGGACAAATGCGTTTTCAAGCAGGAGCACGCGCGCATGCAGCTCCGCCCGGAGACGGTCGGCGCAGGCGCTCAGCTCGTCGGCGCGGTCGTCGCTGCGGTGCGCGACGGCAAGCGTTGCCAGCTCCGCGATCTCCTGCGGCTCGTGCCAGCGGTCAAACGAGAGCAGCATATCCGTGCCCATGAGCAAAAACAGCTCGTCGTTTGGCGCCTGCGCACGGATCTGGCGCAGAGTATCGACCGTGAAGCTCTTCCCCCCGCGCCGAAGCTCGGCATCGCTCACCGTCACAAACGGCAGGCCGCGCATGGCAAGCTGCGTCAGGCGGAAGCGCGTTTCGGCGTCCGGCGAAAGGACGGAAAGCGTCTTGTGCGGAGGAACGGCATCGGGCACGACCAGCACCCGATCCAGCTCCAAAAGCTTTTGAAATTCGCAAACCGCCATGCGGTGCCCAAGATGCGGCGGATCGAAGCTTCCGCCGAAAATACCGATGCGTGCCATTCTGTGCCCCTCCCCTCTGCTTTATTTTTTCCGGCTTGCCTGCTCGATGCGCTTCTCGATCGCCGCCTGAATGGCCGACTGACGGAAAAACTCATTGCGGCGCTCGCGCTCCTCGCGCGCAGCCTTGCGGCGCTGCTGCGCGCCGCGGCGAACCGGATTGGAATGCTTTTTCTTCTCGGCACGCGCCTTCTGCGCGGCCTCCTGCGCCTTCTTTTCCGAGCGGCGGTAGATGACAAATTTCGAGCCGACGCACGAAATGCCCTCTGCCCCGATGCCGGCGCAAATGGCGTCTGCAGCCTCTCTGGCCGACAGCAGCGCGGTCTCCAGCACGCGCCCCTTCACCAGCTCGCGCGCCTCAAGCTGCGTGCGCGCCTCGGTAAGCACCTGCTCCGTCACGCCGCCCTTTCCGACCATCAGGGTCGTTTCGAGCGCGTTGGCCTCGGCGCGAAGCTCGGCTCTCTGTTTACTCGTTAACATAGAGGTTCTCCTTCTTGACCTTCTCGGCAAAGGCGGCAAGCGCCCTTGCGCGGTGAGAAATACGATTTTTTTCCTCCGCCGGAAGCTCGGCAAAGGTGCAGCCCTGCTCGGGCACATAAAACACCGGGTCATAGCCGAAGCCGTTTGCCCCGTGCGCCTCGGTGAGGATGCACCCCGGGCACTCGCCGCGTGCGGTGAGCTGACGCCCGTCGGGCGTCAGAAGCGTGATTACGCTGACAAATTTCGCGGTTCTGCGCTCCTGCGGCACGTTCTTCATCTGCTCGAGCAGGTAACGCAGGCGGTCGGCATCCGTCTTGCAGGCCTCGCCGCCGAAGCGTGCCGAGTAAATGCCCGGCGCACCGTTCAGCGCATCGACCATCAGGCCGGAATCGTCCGCGATCGTCGGCATATGGCAGACGTCGAGGATGGCTTTGGCCTTGATATAGGAATTCTCCTCAAAGCTCGTGCCGTTTTCGTCCGGCTCGATGTGGATGTCCAGCTCTCGCATCGGCACGACGTCCATGCCGAGGTCGGAGAGAATCGCGCGAAGCTCCCGGAGCTTATGTTCATTATTGCTTGCAAGGACGATCTTCATTCCGCGCCTCCCGATTTACAGCAGCGCGTCGACAAAAGCGCGCGCCTCAAAGGGCATCAGATCGTCCGGCTGCTCGCCGACGCCGATGAACTTCACCGGGATCTGCAGCGAATCGGCCACGGCGATGACAATGCCGCCCTTTGCAGTGCCGTCGAGCTTGGTCAGCGCAATGGCCGTCACGCCCGCAATCTGCTTGAACTCCTTGGCCTGCATCAGGCCGTTCTGGCCGGTCGTGCCGTCGAGCACGAGCAGCACCTCCTTGTCCGCATTCGGCAGCTCACGGTCGACGATGCGGGAGATCTTGCCCAGCTCGTTCATCAGGTTCGCCTTGTTGTGCAGGCGACCGGCCGTATCGATCAGGATCAGGTCGCTTCCGCGCGCCTTTGCAGCCTGAATGCCGTCAAACACGACCGCCGCAGGATCGGCGCCCTCGTGCTGGCGGACGATCTCAGCATGGGCGCGCTGCGCCCAGATCTCAAGCTGGTCGGCAGCGGCCGCGCGGAAGGTGTCGCCCGCGCACAGCAGCACCTTCTTGCCCTGCCGGACGTAGTTCGTCGCGAGCTTGCCGATGGTCGTGGTCTTGCCGACGCCGTTGACGCCGATGACGAGCACAACGGTCGGCTTCGTGGTCATTTTCAGCTCGGTATCGCCGACGTTGAGCATCTCAACGAGGATGTCCTTGAGCGCGTCGTGCACCTCCTGCGCCTCCTTGAGCTTCTGCTCCTTGACGCGCTGACGGAGCAGCTCGACGGTCTTGACGGAGGTTTCCACGCCGAGATCGGCAAGGATCATGCTCTCCTCAAGTTCTTCATAAAACTCCTCATTCACACCGGAAAAGCCGGAAAAAACGCCGCCCAGCGTGCTGGAAATTGCTTCCTTTGTCTTTTTCAGTCCGTTTTTGATCTTTTCAAAAAAGCCCATGTTAGTTTGCCTCCGAAATGAGTCCCAAATTTTCTTCCATACGGTTCAGGTCGAGCTGCAAAATTTTGGAGATGCCCTGTTCCTGCATGGTCACGCCGTAGAGCATGTCCGCCGCCTCCATCGTGCCGCGGCGGTGCGTGATGACGATGAACTGCGTCTTGCCGCAGAAGCCTCGGATATAGCCCGCGAACCGCTCGACGTTTCCGTCGTCCAGCGCGGCGTCGATCTCGTCGAGCATACAAAACGGCGTTGGCCGCACCTTCAGGATCGCAAAATACAACGCGATCGCCACAAACGCCTTTTCGCCGCCGGAGAGCAGCGTGATGGTCTTGAGCTGCTTTCCGGGGGGCTGGACGCGGATCTCGATGCCGCAGGTCAGCGGCGCAGACGGATCCTCCAGCTCCAGCGAGGCCTTGCCTCCGCGGAACATCTCCGTGAAGGTCTGGCCGAAATAGGTGTTGATCTTGGCAAATTCCGTCGTAAAGATCTCCGTCATTTGTGTGACGATGTCTGCGACGATGTGTTCCAGCTCCTTTTTGGAGGTCAGCACGTCGTCGCGCTGCTCGGTCAGATAGGTATAGCGCTCGTTAACGCGCGCGAATTCATCGATGGCGCCGAGGTTCGGCGTGCCCAGCGCGGAAATTTTGCGCTTCAGCTCCGCAGAGCGCTTCTGCGCCGCGCCGACGTTTTCGATCTCGGCGGCGGCCTCCGGTGCAGTCGAGCGCGTCAGCTCGTAGCTCTCCCAGAGCTTGTCGATGATCTGCTTTTCCTCCATTTCGGCGGCGTTTTTCCGCGCGTCGAGGCGGGCGCTCTCGCGCTCCATGTTGAGGATCTCACGACTCTTGCTCTGCGCTTCTTTTTCGTTTTGCGTGCGCCGCGCCTCAACGGAGGCGCGCTCGGCGAGCTCCTGCTTGAGCGCCTCGCGACGCTCTGCGCCGCGTGCCTCGCAGTCGGCCATGGCGCGCTCGCGGTCGTTGATCTGCCCGACGATGCGCTTGTTTTCGGCCTCATACGACGCAATGAGCGCCAGCTTTTGCTCCCGGTCGCCCTGCATCGATTCGGCAAGCTGCGTCAGATGCGCGACGGACGCAGCGGCGGAGGCACGCTCGGCCTCTGCGGCGGACAGCTCCGCGCGAAGCTCGGTCATGTGCCGGCTGAGGCGGTTGCTCTGCTCTGCGGCGGCGCTCTGCCCGTCGGAGACGGCGCTCAGCTCCTGCTCGGAGCGAAGGATGCGCTCGTCCAGCGCGCCGATCTGCCCGGTCAGAGCGGTCACGCGCGCCTCATCGGCCTCCGCCCGCTGCCGCAGCGCGTCGCGCTCCCGCTCGGCGCTTCCGATTGCCTCGTCAATGGCGGAATAAAGCACGGAATACTGCTTCCATTCGCCCTCAAGGCGAAGCGTCTCATCCTGCGCGGTGCGCAAACGCGCCTCCTCCACGGAGCGCTCATATTCGACCTCCTGCGCAAGGCGCTCAGCCTCTGCAAGCTCGGCCTTCTGCGCCTCGAGCTGCTTCTGCCCCTCGGTCTGCTGACGGCGCAGGCGCTCCAGCTCGTTGGCTCTGGAGAGGATGCCCGCGTTTTTGTTCACCGAGCCGCCGGTCATAGAGCCGCCGGCATTCAAGACCTGACCGTCGAGCGTCACGATGCGGAAGCGGTGAGAATATCGGTTTGCAATGGCGATCGCCGTGTCCATATCCTCGGCGATCACGGTTTTCCCAAGCAGATTGCGGACGACGCCGCGATAGACCTCGTCGCAGCGCACCAGCTCCGAGGCAACGCCGACAAAGCCACGGCACTGCTCCACGCCGGTCTCGTTGAGCATTTTTCCGCGCAGGACGTTCAGCGGCAGGAAGGTGGTGCCGCCGTTCGTGCGCTTGAGAAACTGAATGGCGGCCTTGCCGGCAGCCTCGTCGTCCACGACAATGTTTTGCATGGCCGCGCCGAGGGCGATCTCGATGGCGACGGTATAGGCGTCGTCCGTGCGGATCAGGCGCGAGACCGGCGCATGGATGCCCTTGAGCGCTCGCCCCTTCTCCTGCATGACGGCCTTAGCCGCCTTGGAAAAGCCTTCAAAATCGCGCTCCATCTCCTCGAACAGCTTGCATCGGGAGATCAGCGTTTGCAGCTTGACAGACGCGTCGCTCACCTGCTTGCGCAGCTCGTCGCGGCGCTGTGTCCGCGACACGGCGCGCAGGCGGTAGCCCTCAAGCATGTTCTGCGCGGCGGTGGTGTCCTCCATGGCTCTGTCGAGCGAGGCCTTCGCCGCATCGAGCTTCTGTTTTGCGTCATCGCGGCGACTCTCAGCCGTCTCGCGGTCGGAGTCGAGCTGACGGCTGCGCTCGGCGCTCTGCGCAAGCGCCTCCTGCACGGCGCTCCGGTCGGCCGTTTTGGCCGAGCGCTCGGTGCGCAGACGCTCCTGCTCGTTTCGAATGGTCAGATATTGCTTCGTCATGCCCTCGGAGGACTCGGCCAGACGGCGTCCCTCCTCCTCGGCGGCTTGCAGCGCCTCGGAAAGCTGCGCGGCCTGTCTTCCAAGCTCCGCCGCGCGCTTTTCCAGCTCGGCGAGCTGCTCGCCGATGCTGCCGCTTCGGTTTTCCTGCTCGGTCATCTCGTTGCGCACGCGCAGAAGATTGTCCATGCAGTTTTCGCCGTTGGTTCTCAAAACGGCGATGTCCGAGGCGATGCTCTGCCCCTGCGCGTCGATCTTTGCGATCTCCTCGCGGAGCTGATCGGTTTTCATGTCGTGATTGTGCAGGGAAAAGGTCAGCGTCTCGCCCGTCACATAAAGCTGGTCGAGATTGTCGTGCTCCTGCTGCAGGATGAAGGCTGCGGAATGGTAGTCCTCCTCGGCCTTGCGCGCCGTGGCACTGAGCTTTTCGAGGGTGTGCAGCCAGAGCGCGACCTCGAGTCCCTTCAGCTCCTCGCGATAGCCGAGGTAGGCCTTGGCCTTCTCTGCCTGATGTCGCAGAGGCTCGACCTGAAGCTCCAGCTCGGATATTTTGTCGCCGATGCGCAGAAGGTTGTCCTCCGTATTTGCAAGACGCCGCTCCGTCTCCTCCTTGCGGTGGCGATATTTGGAAATGCCGGCCGCCTCTTCAAAGATCTCGCGGCGATCCGTGCTTTTTACGGAAAGGATCTCGTCGATGCGCCCCTGAGAAATGTTGGAATAGCCCTCACGGCCGAGGCCGGTATCCATGAACATCTCGTTGATGTCGCGCAGACGCACGGACTGGCGGTTGATATAGTATTCGCTCTCACCGCTGCGGTAATACCGGCGGGTGATCATCAGCTCGTCGGCGTCGAAGCGGAGGGTGCGGTCGCTGTTGTCCAGAACCAGCGTCGCCTCGGCAAAGCCGACCTGCGCGCGCTTTTCCGTGCCGCCGAAGATCACGTCCTCCATTCGCTGCCCGCGCAGGCTGCGGCTGTTCTGCTCGCCCATGACCCAGCGAATGGCATCGGAGATGTTGGACTTGCCGCTGCCGTTCGGGCCGACGATGGCGGTGATGTCGTGCCCGAAGGTGACGACGGTCTTGTCGGCAAAGGATTTGAAGCCCTGAACGATCAGTTCTTTCAGATACATGCAAAAATGCTCCTAATTGCTCCAATTATATTATCAAGTCAGAATTATACCATTTTTTCCGTCAAATTGCAAGCAAATTCCGCAAAATACAAGGCCGCCTTGGGGACGTTTTCCGATCGCTTGACCGGACTTGTCCCAAAGGCGGCGAGAATGCGTTATTTTTCGTTTTGCAGACGCTCCAGCGCCCGCTGTGCGGCGGCCTGCTCTGCGCGCTTCTTGCTCGTGCCGACGCCGACGCCGAGCTGCCTGCCGTTCAGGCAGACCTCCACGCAAAACTCCTTGCAGTGATCCGGCCCGCGCTCCTCCACCAGCTCATAGCTCAGCGTCTGGGCGCGTTTCTGCTGAACCAGCTCCTGAAGCTCCGTTTTGAAGTCGTGCAGCCGCTCGACCTCAGTCAGACTCGGAAGGATCAGCCGTTCGACGATCCCCTTGGCGGCCGCGAAGCCGCCGTCCAGATAGGCCGCGGCGATCAGCGCCTCCATGACGTCGCAGAGAATGCTGCTGCGCTCCGCGCCGCCGTTCTGCGCCTCGCCGTGCCCGAGCAGGAGCGCCTGCCCGAGCTTCAGCTCGCGTGCAATTGCTGCAAGATTGCTTTCGCAGACCAGCTCCGCGCGGATGCGCGAGAGCTCTCCTTCAAGCTTGTCCGGAAAGTGATGATAGAGAAAGTCCGCCGTGACAAACCCAAGGATCGAATCTCCCAAAAACTCCAGCCGCTCATAGCTCTTCAGTGCATTGCGGGCGGCCTCGTTTGCATAGGACGTGTGCGAGAGCGCCTGCTTGAGCAGCTCGGTGTTGCGGTAGTGATAGCCCAGCGCCTGTTCAAGCTCCTGATACATGCTCTGCCTCCTGTCTTGCGGCGGTGATCCCCGAAACATTTGCTCGGATCTCGTCGCAGAAGCCGCTGCTCACGGCGCCCATAGCCTGCCGGATCGCGCCGCGGATCGCAACCGCGTCCGAAGATCCGTGCGCCTTGATGACGGGCTTGCTGATACCCACGAGCATGGAGCCGCCGACCTTGCGATAGTCCATCTGCTCCTTGAGCGCCTCGACGCCCTTGCGGCAGAGAAGGTAGCCGAGCTTGGAGGTCAGGCTGTGCGTAAAGATTCCCTTGATCTGGCGGCTCATAAACTGCGCGGTGCCCTCAACGGCCTTGAGCAGGATGTTGCCGGAAAAGCCGTCGGCGACGATCACGTCCGCCGCATCGTTCAGCACGTCCCGCGCCTCGAGGTTGCCGACGAAGTGGATGAGGCCGCGCTCGGACGCCTCCTGAAGCAGGAGATAGGCCTGCTTATGCAGCTCGTCGCCCTTGGATTCCTCGCCGCCGTTGTTCAGCAGCGCCACTCGGGGGCGTTCCTTGTGCAGCGCCTTTTGGGCATAGAGCGAGCCCATGCAGCCAAATTGCAGCAGGAACTCCGGCGCGCATTCGGCATTCGCGCCTGCGTCGATCAGAATGCTGCCGCTGCCGATCGGCATGATCGGCGCAAAGGCTGCGCGGCGGATGCCGCGAATGCGCTTGACGACGAGCGTCGCTGCGGTCAGCAGCGCGCCGGTGTTGCCGGCGGAGATGAAGGCGTCGCCCTCGCCGTCAGCAAGCATCTTCAGCCCAAGCACCATCGACGAGGCGCGGTGCCGCTTAACGACCTCGGTCGGCTCCGTGTGCATGTCGACCACATCGGGCGCGTCGGCGACCTCCACACCGGCCGGAAGGGTGTCCCAGCCTCCGGCGCGCATGGCGTTGAGCACATCCTTGCCGCGACCGACCAGAACGATCTCGGTTTTCAGCTCCTCAGCCGCCTGCAAGGCGCCGAGGACGATCTCCTGCGGGGCGTGGTCGCCGCCCATTGCGTCGATGATGATCTTCATGCAAGTCCCTCGTTTCTCATTGCCTCGAGTTGCGCCAGCGCACGCTCGGCAATGGCCAGATTTTTATTGCTTTTCCCCTTGACGCGCTGCTCCAACGGGGCAAGAATGCCGAAATTGACGTTCATCGGCTGGAACGACGTCACAGAGGGATCGCTGATGTATTTTCCGAGCGCACCGATCGCAGTCCGGTTCGTAAAATCCGGGATCGGCTCTCCGTTCAGCCGCGCCGCCATCGACACGGCCGCAAGATACCCCGACGCGCAGGATTCTACATAGCCCTCCACACCGGTCATTTGCCCGGCAAAGGCGATCAGCGGCTCGCGCCGGTCGGCATAGGTATCGTCGAGCAGACGCGGCGAATTCAGAAAGGTGTTGCGGTGCATCACGCCGTAGCGCACAAATTGCGCCTCGCGCAGCGCCGGGATCATGGAAAACACCCGCCGCTGCTCCGGGAATTTCAAATGCGTCTGGAAGCCGACCAGGTTATAGATCGCGCCCGAGGCGTTATCCTGGCGAAGCTGGACGACGGCATACGGCTCCTTCCCGGTTTTGGGGTCTTTCAGACCGACGGGCTTGAGCGGCCCGTAGCGCAGGGTATCCTCGCCTCGCCGCGCCATGACCTCCACGGGCATACAGCCCTCGAACACCTTTTTATCCTCAAAGCCGTGCACCTCGGCCTGCTCGGCCGTGCGCAGCGCCTCAACAAAGGCGGTGTATTCCTCGCGGTTCATGCCGCAGTTGATATAGTCCGCGCTGCCGCGGTCGTAGCGCGAGGCAAACCATGCGCGCTCCATATCGATGGACTCGCGTGTGACCAGCGGAGCGGCCGCATCATAAAAATGCAGATATTCCGCCTGACCGAAGTAGTCGGCAATGGCGCGGCTCATCGCCTCGGAGGTCAGAGGCCCCGTTGCAATGATCGCGGGCGGCTCGGGAATCTGCGTGAGCTCACGCTCGCAGACGGTGATGCGCGGATGCGAACGGATGCGCTGCGTGACCATGGCAGAAAAGCCCTCGCGGTCGACCGCGAGGCAGCCCCCGGCCTCGACGCGCGTGGCGTCCGCGCAGGAGAGGATCAGGCTGTTCAGCCGCCGCAGCTCCTCCTTGAGCAGACCGACGGCGTTCTCCAGCCGGTCGCCGCGCAGGGAATTCGAGCAGCAAAGCTCCGCAAAATCATCCGTGTGATGCGCCGGGGTGCGCTTTGCGGGCTTCATTTCATAAAGCGTGACCGAAAAGCCGCGCTCGGCAAGCTGCCAAGCCGCCTCGCAGCCCGCAAGCCCCGCGCCGACGACCGTTACCGTTCGGCCGCTCATGCCTTCGGCTCCCCTGCGGCCTTTTTTGTGGCCGTTTTCCTTGCGGTCGTCTTTTTTGCGGCGGTTTTTTTCGCTGCGGAACGCTTTGCGGGCTTTTTTTCCTCGGCGGGCGTCTCCTCGACGGCCTCAGCCGTGTCGACCGTCTCGGTCGTGGCCTTGGGCATACGGCGGCGGTAGCCGCGCTTGTCCTCGGGCACGAATTCCGGGCAGGCCTCGTTGATGCAGAAGGGCTTCATACGCCCCTTGCCGGATTTTTTGAAGAGCGTCTGCCCGCAGGACGGACAGTCGTTGGCCGTGGGAACATCCCACGTCATAAAGCCGCACTCCGTGCCGCGCTCGCAGGCATAGAACACATAGCCCTTCTTGCTCTTGCGCTTGAGGATGCCGCTGCCGCATTTCGGGCAGCGCCCCGGCATCCGCTCGACGATCGGCTTGGTGTTTTTGCACTCCGGGAAGCCCGGACAGGCCAAAAAACGGCCGAAGCGTCCGCTTTTGACGACCATTTGGCGGCCGCAAAGCTCGCACACCTCGTCGGAGATCTCGTCGGGCACCTTGATGCGCTTGCCGTCGAGCGCCTGCTCGGCCTGCTCCATCTCGGCGTGGAAGCCCTGATAGAATTCCCGCAAAACGGCCTTCCAATTCCGCTTCCCGGCCTCGACCTCGTCGAGCTGGTGCTCCATATTCGCCGTGAATTCCACGTCGATGACGTCGTTAAAATGCTCGATCATCAGATCCGTCACGACGATGCCCAATGGCGTCGGGGACAGTCGCTTGTCTTTTTTAATGACGTATTCGCGGTCTTGGATCGTCGCGACGATCGTCGCATAGGTCGAAGGACGGCCGACGCCGCGATCCTCCATCGCCTTGACGAGCGTTGCCTCGGTATAGCGGGCAGGCGGATTCGTGAAGTGCTGCTCCTTCTGCGTTTTTTCGGCAAGGAGGCGCTCGCCGCCGTCCAGCTCGGGCAGCGTGTTGGGCTTTTCGGCGCTTTCGTCGTCGCGCCCTTCTTCATAAACCGCCGTAAAGCCGGGGAATTTCAAAACCTGCTCCCCGGCGCGGAAGACGTGTTCCTTGCAGAGCGCGTCGATCTGCACGGCGTCATAGAGCGCGTCGGCCATCTGGCAGGCGACGAAGCGGCTCCAGATCAGCTTATAAAGCCGATACTGCTCCTTGGTCAGGTCGTCCTTGACGGACTCCGGGTCAAGCCGGACGTTGCTGGGGCGAATGGCCTCGTGCGCGTCCTGCGCGCCCTCCTTTTTGCGGAAGCGGCGCGGCGCGCCGGCATAGTAGCGCTCGCCGTAGCGCTCGGAGATGAAGTCCCGCGCGGCGGCCAGAGCCTCCTCGGACAGGCGCAGCGAGTCGGTACGCATATAGGTGATGAGACCGACAGTCCCCTCGCCGCTGATGTCGACGCCCTCATAGAGCTGCTGGGCAATGGCCATGGTTCGGCGCGGCGTCATGTTCAGCTTGCGCGATGCCTCCTGCTGGAGCGTCGAGGTAATGAACGGCGGCGTCGGGGCGCGGCGCTTCTCGGTGCGCTTGACGGCGCCGATGGTGAACGTCTCGTTTTGAATGTCGGAAAGAAGCGCGTCGACCTCCTGCTCGTTGGCAAGCTCGCGCTTTTTTCCGTCGCCGTAGTAGCGGGCGGTGAAGCTGCCGGGCTTATCCATGCAGCGCAGGAGCACGTCGAGCGTCCAGTATTCCTTCGGAACAAAGGCCTCGATCTCGCGCTCGCGCTCCACAACAAAGCGCGTCGCAACGGACTGCACACGTCCGGCGGACAGGCCGCGCCGGATCTTTTTCCAGAGCAGCGGGCTGAGCTGATAGCCGACGATGCGGTCGAGCACGCGGCGCGCCTGCTGCGCGTCGACGAGATTCTGGTCGATGG
>URLT01000044.1 GCA_900548795.1 uncultured Eubacteriales bacterium | reverse complement strand
GCGACGCCGCTGCGGATTACTTCAAGAATTGATCCCCGTTTTATTCGCTATCAAAACATAATTCATGATAAAATTATGCTAAAAAAGGCGCAGTCAGTATGCTTCGGCATACCGACTGCGCCTCGACCTGTCAAAGCCCCCCTGCTTTCGACACTTGAAAGCAGGGGGGCTTTGACTGACAGAAGCGCCGGTGCGCGGCGGCAGGAGATTCCTGCCGCCGCGCACCGGCGCATTTCGGAACGGGTCAATCCAGACCCTTTTTTTCCTTTTTCTTGTTTTCCTTATCCTTTTTGCGCTGCTCGGCGCGTTCCTTTGCGGCGGCCTGCGCCTCCTGACGTGCCTTCTGCGCATTTTCCTTGGCGGTGTTGTTGGTCATGACAGACCATTTTGCAAGCTCCATACGGACGCGATCCGCGCTGGTCTCAATGACGATATTTTCGTCATGCATATCAACGATCTTGCCGACGATGCCGCCAATGGTCGTGATCTTATCGCCGACCTTTAGATTATTGCGAAGCTTTTCTTCGTCCTTTTTACGCTTCCGCTCCGGGCGGATCAGCAGGAAATAGAAAATTGCGACCATCGCAACAAGCATAATGACCATCGAAATTGAATTACTGCCCATGGTATACCCTCCTGAAAGTTATGAACCTATTATACGGGGAAAATCGATAGAATGCAAGATGTTTTTCGTATTTTATTCTGCGCGGCTGCTCAACAGCTCGGAATATTGCGCGCGGAAGGCCGCAAAGCGTCCCTCGTCGAGCGCCTCGCGGATGCGCTCGGTCAATTTGTTGTAAAAATAGAGGTTGTGCATCACGGCCAGCCGCATTGCAAGCATCTCCTCGGCCTTGAACAGGTGGTGGATGTAGGCGCGGCTGTAGCGGCGGCAGACCGGGCAGTCGCATTCCTCGTCGATCGGCCGCGTATCGAGCGCATATTTTGCATTTTTCATGTTGCGCGTGCCTGACCACGTGAAAAGCTTTGCATGACGCGCGTTGCGCGCAGGCATGACGCAGTCAAAGAAGTCCACGCCGCGCGCGACACCCTCGATGATGTTTGACGGCGTACCCACGCCCATCAGATAGCGCGTCTTATTCTTCGGCATATACGGCTCGACCGCCTCGATGATCTCATACATCGTCTCGGTGCTCTCGCCGACCGCCAGACCGCCGATGGCGTAGCCCGGAAGCTCGAGATCGGCGATCATCTTCATATGCTCGATGCGCAGATCGGCGTAGGTTCCGCCCTGATTGATGCCCCAGAGCATCTGCTGCGGATTGACGGTCGTCTCAAGGCGGTTCAGCCGCGCGTTCTCGGCCTTGCAGCGCACGAGCCAGCGATAGGTGCGCGCCACGGACTGCTTGACGTAGTCATAGGGCGCGGGATTTTCGATGCATTCGTCAAAGGCCATGCAGATATCCGAGCCGAGATTTGACTGGATCTGCATACTCTCCTCCGGACCCATAAAAATCTTATGGCCGTCCAAATGCGACGAGAAATAAACGCCTTCCTCGCGGATCTTGCGCAGGCTGGCCAGCGAAAAAACCTGAAATCCGCCGGAATCGGTCAAAATCGGGCCGTCCCACGTCATAAATTTGTGCAGGCCGCCGAGATCATGCACGGTCTGATCGCCCGGCCGCAGATGCAGATGATAGGTGTTCGACAGCTCCACCTGACAGCCGATGTTTTTCAGATCGGCCGCGCTCAGCGCGCCCTTGATCGCGCCCTGCGTGCCGACGTTCATGAAAACCGGCGTCTGCACGGTTCCGTGCGCGCAGGTGAACACGCCCCGCCGCGCGCATCCTTCGGTTTTTAACAGTTGAAACATGATTCCCTCACAGTTGATTATTTTTGAAGCTCCGTCAGGAACATGGCGTCGCCAAAGCTGAAGAAGCGATAGCGCTCCCGAACAGCCACGCGGTAAGCGTTCATGATGTGCTCATAGCCGGCAAAGGCCGAGACGAGCATGATGAGCGTGCTCTCCGGCAGGTGGAAATTCGTGATGAGCGCGTCCATCGCCTTGAAGCGATAGCCCGGATAGATGAAAATATCCGTCCACGCAGAGGATTCGGCAAAGCTGCCGTCGTCCTTGGCCAGCGACTCGACCGTGCGGCACGAGGTCGTGCCGACGCAGACGATGCGCCCGCCGTTCTGCTTCGTTTCGTTCAGGATCTGCGCCGTTTCGGCCGAGATCATGCAGAATTCGCTGTGCATTTCGTGCTCCGTGATCTCCTCGACCTTGACCGGGCGGAACGTCCCGAGGCCGACGTGCAGCGTGACATAAGCCAGCTTCACGCCCTTGCGCTCGATCTGCTCAAGCAGCTCCTTTGTGAAATGCAGGCCGGCCGTCGGCGCGGCGGCAGAGCCGCTCACGCGGGAATAGACCGTCTGGTAGCGCTCGCCGTCGGCCAGCTCTTCTTTAATATAGGGCGGCAGCGGCATCTTGCCGAGGCGCTCGAGAATTTCAAGGAAAATGCCCTCATAGTGGAACTGCACCAATCGATTGCCGTTCTCGAGAACGGCTTTGACCGTCGCCGTCAGCGCACCGTCGCCGAAGATGACCTCCGCGCCCTCGTGCAGCTTGCGGCCGGGGCGGGCAAGGCATTCCCAGACGCCGTCGCCCTTGTCGCGCAGCAGCAGCAGCTCCGCCGCGCCGCCGGTCGGCCGGTGGCCGAGCAGCCGCGCCGGGATCACGCGCGAGTCGTTCATCACGAGGCAGTCGCCGGGACGAAGGTAGTCGACGATGTCAAAAAAATGGCGGTGCTGCAAGGCGCCAGTCGCCTTGTCCATCACCATCAGGCGGGAGCCGTCGCGGCGCTCAAGCGGCGTCTGCGCGATCAGCTCCTGCGGAAGCTCGTAGTAAAAATCACTTGTTTTCAAGATGCTTGTCTCTTTTCTGCGAAAAAATTCGGATCCTGCGATACATTTTGTATTATACTGTATTTTTGCGTCGGATGCAAGCAATGTCCGCATATTTTTGCGAACAAAGCGCACCCCCGCTGCATAGGATAGTGCGGAGGTGTTGCAGCTTGAAGCAGCCTGTTTTTTCCGGCGTTGCAACGGCGCTGGTCACACCCTTCTCCGGCGGAAGGATCGATTGGAGCGCACTCGACGGCCTGCTGGAGCGTCAGCTCGCGGCAAAAATTCCAGCGATCGTTTTGGCCGGGACGACCGGCGAGGCAAGCACGCTCTCGGTCGAGGAAAAATCCGCGCTCTGGCGCCACGGCGCGGAGATCCTGAAAAATCGCGCCGTTTTGATCGCCGGGGTCGGCACAAACGACACCGCCGCATCCGTGCATTTGGCTCGTCTTGCGGCCGACTGCGGCGCCGACGCGCTGCTCGCCGTCACGCCATACTATAATAAATGCACACAGGAGGGTCTGATCGCGCACTACACGGCGCTGGCCGACGCAACGCCGCTGCCGCTGATCCTTTATAACGTGCCGAGCCGCACGGGCGTCAATCTGCTGCCGGAGACGGCGCTCCGCCTCAGCGCACATCCGCGTATCGCAGGGCTGAAGGAGGCCTCCGGAAGCATTTCGCAGGTCGCGAAGGTCAAGGCGCTCTGCGGCGAAGCGTTTCCCGTTTGGAGCGGCAATGACGATCAGACCGTCCCGATGCTCTCTCTCGGCGCGGACGGCGTGATCTCTGTGCTTTCAAACCTCCTGCCCGAGCAGACCGCCGCCATGGTGCACGCGGCGCAGCGGGGCGACCGAGACGAGGCCGCCTATCTGCAATTGCAGCTTCTTCCGCTGATCGACGCGCTGTTCAGCCGCGTCAATCCGATCCCGGTCAAGGCCGCTCTGGCGCGCATGGGACTTTGTCAAAACGAGCTGCGTCTTCCGCTGACGCCGATGTCGGACGACGCGGCACGGGAGGCCTTTTCCGGTCTTTCCGAGTGGCTCGGCGCGTAAATTCCCGCAGGCGCGGCATACTATAAGGAACGCTTTACGAAAGGAATCATTCCATGGGAAACATCATCAATCCGAAAAAGGTCGCCGTGATCGGCTGCGGCTTTGTCGGCTCGGCCACTGCCTTCACGCTCATGCAAAGCCGTTTGTTCTCGGAAATGACGCTGCTCGACATCGACCGCGCAAGAGCCGAGGGCGAGGCGCAGGACATCAGTCACGGCATCCCGTTCGCAGGGCCGATGAGGCTCAGTGCCGGGGACTATGACGACGTCGCCGACGCCTCGATCGTCATCGTGACCGCCGGCGCAAACCAAAAGCCCGGACAGACGCGACTGGAGCTGGTGCAAAAAAACGTCTCGATCTACCGGAGCATTCTCGCGGAGCTGCGTGCAAGGAGCTACGGCGGCATTCTGCTGGTCGTCTCGAATCCGGTGGACGTTTTGACCTATGCGGCCGTCCGCCTGAGCGGCCTTCCGGAGCACCGCGTCATCGGCTCGGGCACGGTGCTCGACACGGCGCGCCTGAAATACGCCCTCGGGTCGTATCTGCACGTTGACAGCCGCAGCGTCCACGCCTATATCGTCGGCGAGCATGGCGACAGCGAGATCGCCGCGTGGAGCAGCGCCAACGTCTCCGGCATCCCGCTGCGAGCATTTTGTGCAATGCGCGGGCAGAAGCATCCGGGCGAAACGATGGAGGCCGTCGCCGAGGCGGTTCGAAACAGCGCCTATGAGATCATTTCCAAAAAAAGCGCGACCTATTACGGCATTGCGATGTCGGTGCGGCGCATCTGCGAATGCATCGTGCGCAACGAGCGCTCCATTCTGCCCGTCTCGACGATGCTGCACGGCTGCTGCGGCGTCGGCGACGTCTGCATGAGTATGCCCGCGATCGTCGGGCAGGACGGTCTGGAAACGCCGGTGCCGATCTCGCTCAACGGCGAGGAGCAGGAGCGTCTGCGCCGTTCCGCGCGCACGCTGCGCACGGTCATCGAGCAGGCCGCGCTCTGAGTGTCCGCCTCGGTAAAGCGCGGCTGCGCAAAAAGTCGATTTTTGTATTTTAACATGCTTGCCGTTTCGGCCGATCGGGTTTATAATGATAAAGGAATTGACAAAAAGCTTCGAGCTTTTTCTGCACCGAGGGTGCGTCAAATTCTGCATGAGACGGCGCAGCGTGCCTCAGCACGATGCGCGCATGCGTAGCACGCGGGATCCCGATTATCCTCTGCAAAAGAGCTTGATCCGGGATCAGCATGAACCGTACTCCAAAAGAAAGGCTGGTAGACAGTATGAACCAAGCTTATGAACCGCTGTTCACCCCGTGGAAGATCGGCAAGGTAGAAATCAAAAACCGCATCGTCATGACCTCCATGGGCGGCACGTCGATCTTCGGCTGGATGGAGCCGAACCACTTCGACAAGGAGGCGGCCAAGTTTCTGCTCGACCGCGCGAAGCAGAACGTCGGCCTGATCCTGCCCGGTATCGCCCCCATTCGCGACATTCTGCTCGGCAAGTGGCTCTATCAGGGCAAGGGAAAATTCGACGAGCTGCGCGAATTTATGGAGGAATTCCACAAAACCGGCTGCAAGCTCTTTGTCCAGCTCACGGCAGGCTTCGGCCGCTCGCTCGCAATCAACGACATTATGGTCAAGGCGCTGCACAACAAGGCGCTCGCCACGGTGATGAAGCCCGTGCTCGACGTGAGCTATCTGACGGCCAGCGCCAGCGCCACGCCGAACCGCTGGGAGGAGAGCTGCATCTCCCGTCCCCTGACGGTCAAGGAGATCCGCCAGATGGTCGACGCCTTCGCCAAGACGGCCAAGCTCTGCATGGACGCCGGCGTCGACGGCGTGGAGATCCACGCGGTTCACGAGGGCTATCTGCTCGACCAGTTCACCATGAAATATACCAACCTGCGCACCGACGAATACGGCGGCTCGTTTGAAAACCGCTACCGCTTCCCGGTCGAGATCGTGCAGGCCATCAAGAAGGTCTGCGGCAAGGACTTTCCCGTCTCGCTGCGCTACTCCGTCGTCTCGAAGACCAAGGGCTTCGGAAAGGGCGCCCTGCCCGGCGAGGAATACGTCGAGGTCGGCCGCGATATGGCCGAGAGCGAGCGCGCCGCGAAATATTTGCAGGACGCCGGCTACGATATGCTCAACTGCGACAACGGTACTTATGACGCGTGGTACTGGGCGCACCCGGCTCCCTACATGCCCGAAAACTGCAATCTTTCCGAGGTCAAGCACATCAAGAAATTTGTCGACATTCCCGTCGTCTGCGCCGGGCGCATGGATCCGTCCGTCGGCGCGCAGGCCGTCGCCGCCGGCGAGATCGACGCCGTGGGCGTCGCGCGGCAGTTCCTGGCAGACCCGGCATGGGTCACAAAGCTGATGCACGACGAGCAGGACGCCATCCGTCCCTGCATCTGCTGCCACAACGCCTGCTTCAACATGGCGCACTATAACGGCGTCGGCAACGACCAGACGCTTTCCGACAACGCCGGTATGGCGCGCTGCGCGCTGAATCCGGAGACGATGCAGTCGAAAAAATACTTCCTCAGCCGCACGGACAAGCCGAAAAAAATTGCCGTCATCGGCGGCGGCATCGGCGGCATGGAGGCCGCGCGCGTGCTCACGCTGCGCGGGCATAAGGTCACGCTGTATGAAAAATCCGACCGGCTCGGCGGCGTCTTTATCGCGGCGGCCGCACCGTCCTTCAAGGAAAAGGATCGCGACCTGATCGGCTGGTATGAAAAAGAAATGCGCGACCTCGGCGTGGACGTGAAGCTCAACACCGAGATCCGCGCCCTGCGCGAGCTGACGGCCGACGAGATCGTCATCGCAACGGGAAGCCGCCCGCGCCGCCTGCCCGTCAAGGGCGCAGAGCGCGCCATTGAAGCCTGCGACTATCTGCTCGGCCGCGCAGAGGTCGGCCAAAGAGTCATCATCATCGGCGGCGGTCTGACCGGCTGCGAGATTGCCCTCGACCTCTATCAAAAGGGCAAGACGCCCGTGATCGTCGAGATGAAAAACGATCTCATCGCCGTCAAGGGCGTCTGCCTTGCCAACTCGTCCTACCTGCGCGATTTCTTTGCGCTGCACGAGGTCGAGGTACATCTTGAGACCGCGCTTGCCGAGATCACCGACACGGGCGTGCTCGTGCGCGGCAAGGACGGCAATACCTTCCCCATCGACGGCGACACGGTGCTGCTCTCCGTGGGCTATCAGCCCGCGCCGCTTGCCCCTGCGAGCAAGCACATTCATCTTGTCGGCGACTGCAACGCCGTCGGCAACCTGCGCACCGTCATCTGGCGCGCGTGGGACGTTGCAATGAAGCTGTAATAGGAGGAAAAGGCTCATGGAACTGACAAAGGAACAACAGGCGATCTTAGACGGCGAGCAGGGCGAGGTCATGGCCAAGATCATGAAGACCCTCGTCATGTACGGCGAGACCTTCGGCGCAACGAAGATGGTTCCGATCACCTCGGACTACGGCCACATCGTCACGAGCTTCGGCATTTTTCTGATCCAAGGCGTCTTTGACCTGATGGATCAGCTCGTCGAGGCCGGCGTGACGGCGAAGCAAAAATTCTCCGCCGATCCGCGCCCGGTGGACAAAAACGTCCCGGCAAATCTGATCCAAAATCTGTTCTTCAAGGTCATGTACGGCCCGCAGAAGCGCTATGAAAAGCAGCTCGAGCAGATCGGCCTGCTCAGCGACGACGCCTTCACCTGCGCCTGCTATTTCCCCGAGGTCGGCAACCGGCCGAAGAAGGGCGACGTGCTCTCGTGGGCGGAATCGAGCGCGGTGAATTTTGCAAACTCCGTGCTCGGCGCGCGCTGCAACCGCAACTCGGGCATCATCGAAATGTTCGGCTCGATCGTCGGCTATGTTCCCTACTTCGGCCTTTTGACCGACGAGGGGCGCAAGGCCTCGTGGATCGTCGAGATCAAGACCACCAAAAAGCCCGAGGCGCAGCTTCTCGGCTCGGCCGTCGGGATGAAGGTGCTCGAGGACGTGCCCTATATCCGCGGGCTTGACCGCTGGCTCGGAACGGAGCTGGACGACGCGACCTGCGCCTATCTCAAGGATTTCGGCGCAGCGACGGCCTCCAACGGCTCGGTCGGCCTGTATCATGTGGAAAATCTGACGCCTGAGGCCGTCGAGCAGGGCGCCTATCTGCTGAAGGAAAACGTGCAGACCTATGTCATCGACGACGCCGAGCTGGAGCGCGTGCGCAAGAGCTACCCCGTCATCTGGAAGAAGCCGGACGCCAAGCCGAAGCTCTGCTTCATCGGCTGCCCGCACCTCACCTTCTCTCAGCTCAACGACTGGACGGATCGCCTCGAGCAAAGGCTCAAGGCCGCCGGCCGCAAAAAGGTCGCCATTCCCACCGTCTTCACGACTGCGCCGGCCGTTCTGGAGGAATTCCGCAAAACGGAGCGCTTTGCAAGGCTTCGCTCCATGGGCGTGGTACTCTCCTATATCTGCCCGCTGATGTACATGAACAATCCGCAGTGCGCCACGATGCCGGTCATCACAAACTCCAACAAGCTGCGCACCTACACCACCTCGCGCTATTATTCCGACGCAGAAATTCTCGACCAGATCACAGGAGGTGCCAAGCGATGAAAAAGCAATATCAGGGGCGCGTCGTCGTGCCCGGAACGGCCACGCTCAAGGCGCTCGTCTCCCACGCGGGCTTTAATACCCTTGCTTCCTACAAGGGCTGCAAGGAGGGCAAGAACGTCTGCACCGACCAGAACAACCCCGAGCTTTATGGAAAGAGCACGGTCGGCGTGGCGCTCTGCCTGCCGCAGACCATCGGCTCGACCACAGGCGGCATGGTGCTGTTTAATTCCGCCGTCATCAACTGCAACCCCGGGGCGCTGCTGTTCTCTAAGCCGATCGATTCGCTGGCCGCAGCCGGCGCGATCCTCGCCTCGGTCTGGACGCCCAACAGTATGCCGACGGTCGACGGGCTGGGCGACGAATTCCTCGAAAGCGTCAAGGACGGCATGACCGTCACGATCATGGAAAACGGCGTCGTCGAGATCTCCGACTGACCAATGCAAAACGGGCTGCGCAGAGGCAATTCTCCGCGCAGCCCGTTTCAGGCGCATAGGGATACAAATACCCGGCCTTCCGAGGGGGTTGGAAGACCGGGCATTCGCAACAGAAATGAGAGAGAGAAAATAAAAGAGAGATAAATGAAAAGATGGACTGCAAGGATTCGGCGTTGCGGCTCACCTCTTCCTTACATCTGCAGTATACTTGATAATTATGAATAGAATATGAATAGAAACAAAACAAACTGAAAATACGCGGTTTTTTGACGAATTTTATCCTAAATTCTGCGCGAAGCACATGAGATTTTCGATTCCTTGCAAAGCCGTTTCATCCGAGATCCGCATCAGCGCTCGTAGTCAAATTCGAAATCATAGATGCTGACGGTGTCGCCGTCCTCGATGCCCATCTGCTCGAGCCGCTCGAACAGACCGCTCTTGCGGAGCTGACGGTCGAAGTACATCCGCGATTCATAATCGGCAAAGTTGATATCGCTGATGAGCTGCTGAAGCCAGCGGCCGGAGACGACCCAGAGATCGTCCATGTGCTCGATCGTGAGCGCGTCCGCCTCGCCCGCCTCGGGCAGCGGCTTGACATATTCCGGCTCATAGACCGTGACCGGAGGCAGGTCGCGCAGGCGCGCGGAGATCGCCTGCGTCAGGCGGCGCGTGCCCTGCGTCGTGGCGGCGGAAATTTCGAAGAATTCATAGCCGCGCTCCGTCACATATTGACGCAGCCGCTCGAGATTGTCGCTGCCCTCGGGCAGCAGGTCGCACTTGTTCGCCGCAACGAGCATCGGCCGCGCGGCAAGCTCCGGGGAGTACTCGGCAAGCTCGGCATTGATCTTTTCAAAATCCTCGATCGGGTCGCGCCCCTCGCTTCCGGAGACGTCGACGATGTGCACGAGCAGACGGCAGCGGTCGATGTGCCGCAGGAAATCATGCCCCAGACCCGCGCCCTCGGCCGCGCCCTCAATGATGCCGGGAATATCGGCCATGACGAAGGACACGCCCTCCTCGACATAGATCACGCCGAGATTCGGATAGAGCGTGGTGAAATGGTAATTTGCGATCTTCGGCCGCGCGTTCGACGTGACGGACAGCAGCGTCGACTTGCCGACGTTCGGAAAGCCGACCAGACCGACGTCAGCCAGCAGCTTCAGCTCGAGGATGACCTCGTGCTCCTCGCCGGGAAGGCCGGATTTTGCAAAGCGCGGCACCTGACGCGTCGGCGTGGCGAAATGCTTGTTGCCCCAGCCGCCGCGGCCGCCCTTGCACAGGACGAAATCCGCGTCGTCGGACATATCCTTGATGACCTCGTTCGTCTCGGCGTCTCGCACGACCGTGCCGCGCGGCACCTGAATGACCAGATCCTCGCCGCGCTTGCCGGAGCAGCGGCTGCCCTGCCCGTCCATGCCGTTGGGCGCGGAATACTTGCGCTTGTAGCGGAAGTCCATCAGCGTGGAAAGATTGTCGTTCACGCGCAGGACGATGTTGCCGCCGCGGCCGCCGTCGCCGCCGTCCGGCCCGCCCGCCGCGACATATTTCTCGCGGTGGAACGCCACGGCGCCGTTTCCGCCGTTGCCGGCCTTGACGTATATTTTAACTTTATCTACAAACATCAGCTTTCTCCGTTTCTTCCCGATAAAAAAATCCCGAACATAAGGGTCTTATGTTCGGGATTCCGTATTGCATCTTACTGCTCCACCGCGTAGACGGAGCACTGCTTGCGATCCTTGCCCTTGCGCTCGAACTTGACGTGGCCGTCAACCTTGGCGAACAGGGTGTCGTCGCTGCCGATACCGACGTTGGTACCCGGATGAATGTGCGTGCCTCTCTGGCGAACGAGAATGTTGCCCGCGAGAACGAACTGGCCGTCCGCGCGCTTCACGCCCAGTCTCTTGGACTCGGAATCACGACCGTTCTTAGTGGAACCGCCGCCCTTCTTATGAGCGAAGAACTGAAAACCGATTTTCAGCATTTGTTACACCTCCATAACTTCGATATAATCAGGATAGTCGTCCCGCAGCGCGCACACGGTCAGCACAAAGCCGCCGAGCACCGCCTGAACTGCGTCCTCATCGTCGCAGACTGCGGGAAGTGTGAGGGTGACGCGGGGCATTTCTTTGTTTTCGTCGACCTTGCAGCGGCAATGATTGCCAAGCACGTCGTTGATGGTACATTCTGCGAATGTAACGGCGGTCGTGACGGAAGCGCACACAATGTCCCGCCTCTGCATAGCCGCTGTGCCCCGACACGGAGAATCCGCTGATCCTTCCGTTCTGATCGAAAAGCTCTACCCGGATCATTACAGAGCGATCTTTTCGATCTGCACCTTCGTGTAAGGCTGTCTGTGGCCGCGGATGGACTTGGAGTCCTTCTTCGGGCGATACTTGAAGACGGTGATCTTCTTGGACTTGCCGTTCTTCAGGACCTTCGCCTCGACGGAAGCGCCTGCCACGACGGGAGCACCGAACTTGGAATTCTCGCCGTCCACGACTGCCAGCACCTGATCGAAGGTTACGGTTGCGTCAGCCTCGGCGCCGAGCTTCTCGACATAGATGATGTCGCCCTCCTTGACGCTGTACTGCTTGCCACCGGTAACGATAACTGCCTGCATTCTGTTTGCACCTACCTTTTTTGTAGTCTCGCTCTGGAGGCGTGAGTTCCCTCAGCTTGAAAGCCTCTTCAATGCGGCCTGTATAGTTTATCATTTCCAAACGCATTTGTCAAATACTATTTGCTATTTTTTTCGGTTTTTGTTATAATGAAGGTCGAAAAATACGCTTTTGAGGTTGCCATGAAACGACTTTGCTGCTGCTTGCTGACGCTGTGCCTGCTCCTTGGCGGATGCTCGCGCTTCCGCGCGCCCGTTTCCGAGGATTTTTTTGCCATGGACACCCTGATGTCCGTCCGCGTCTGGGGCGCGCAGGACGACCTGACCGCCGTCGCGCAGGAGGTCAACCGGCTCGACGCCGCTCTCTCCGTGACCGGCTCCGGCGAGCTGGCCGAGCTGAACCGCGTCGGCACGGCGCAGCTTTCCGACGAAACGGCGGCGCTTCTGCGGCGCTGCGCGGAGCTGAGCCGGAAGACCGGCGGCTGCTTTGACCCGACGGTCTATGCCCTTGTCCGCGCGTGGGGCTTCACCACGGACACGCAGCGCGTCCCGACCGATGCGGAGCTTCGCGCTGCGCTGGAGACGGTCGGCATGGATCGCCTCACGCTGTGCGGCGACACGGCCACGCTCGACACCGGGACGATGCTCGACCTCGGCGCAGCGGCCAAGGGCTACGCCGCCCAACGCTGCGCGGAGCTGCTCGCGGCGCGCGGCGTGAGCGCCGCATTGCTCCAGCTCGGCGGGAATGTGCAGACTCTCGGCAGCAAGCCGGACGGGAGCGACTGGGCGATCGGGATCGCAGACCCGGACGAGCCGGCGCAGGCGCTCGGGCTTCTGCATGTGCGCGGGTCGAAGGCCGTCGTGACCTCCGGCGGCTATCAGCGTTATTTTGAGCGCGACAGCGTGCGCTACCACCACATTCTCGACCCGAAAACCGGCCGGCCGGCACAAACCGGCCTTGCCTCCGTCACAGTGCTGGCCGACGACGGGCTGCTGGCCGACTGCTATTCGACGGCGCTGTTTGTGATGGGGCTGGAGCAGGCCTGTGCATTCTGGCGGCAGGAGCAGAGCTTCGAAGCGGTTTTTGTTTTGGAGAGCGGAGAAATCTACGCGACAAGGGGCGCCGCAGACATTCTGAGCGGCTGCGACTTTCAGGTGATTGAGCCATGAAGACAAAGCACTGGATCCTTCTTTTTCTGGCCCTCGCGCTGCTGAGCGGCGCGGCGGCGCTTCTTCTTGCGCGCTGCGCGCCCGAGGCGCAGGCCATCGAGATCTATTCTGACGGCAAGCTGGTTCGGCGCGTCTCCCTTTCCGTCGACGGCGAGTACCGCATCGAGAGCGACAACGGGTGGAACCTTGTCACCGTGAAGGACGGCAAGGCCGCTGTGACGGCCGCCTCCTGCCCGACGCAAGACTGCGTGCGCCACGGCGCGGCAAGCTCCGGCGCACCAATCGTCTGTCTGCCGAACCGCCTGACGGTCAAATTCTGCACCGAGGCCGAATATGACGCGCTTTTGCGCTGATGCCTGCGGTTTTTCGGTCGCAATGCTTGCATTTTTCGACGAATTGTGCTATGCTTAGCATTAGCTATCTTTCGCAGATAGGAGGATACCCATGAATTTTGTTAAAATCCGTCGTCTCATTGCGCTGCTGCTCGTGCTCGCCGCGCTGTGCACGATGCTTCCGACCGTCGCCGCCGAAAATTCGTCCGACATTCAGGACGAGATCGACCGCCTGAAGGAAGAGGCCGAGCGCATTGAGCAGCAGCAGCAGCAGATCGAGGATCAGATCGACGAAAACGACGCTCAAACGCTCTCGTTTGCCGAGGAAAAGATGCGCATCGACAACGACCTTGAGCTTGCCCGGCAGGAGGTTGAAAATCTGGAGGCGCAGATCCACCAGTATAATCTTCTCGTCGCCGAAAAGCAGGCCGAGCTGGACGAGCTGACCGGAAAGCAAAACACACTGATGCAGAAGTTCCGCCTGCGTATGCGCTCCTTACAAGAGCGCGGCAACATCAGCTATTGGCAGGTGCTGTTTCACTCCGCCAGCTTTGAGGATATGCTGATGCGCAAGACCATGGTCGAGGAGATCGCCGCCAGCGACCAGCGGATGCTCGGACAGATCCGGGAAAATGCCGAGCAGGTGCTTCTGGCGAAGGAATCCCTCACGGAGCAGAAGGCCATGCTCGAGGAAAAGAAGGTCGAGCAGGCCGCCGCGCAGGAGGCGCTGGAGCAGAAGCGCGCCGAATCCGATCAGGCCATTTCCGAGCTGATTGCCAGCCGTCAGGATCTGGTTGAGGAGCAGGAGCGCATTCAAAACGACATGGACGAGCTGGAAAAGGAGATCGCCGAACGCGAGGAGGCGCTCAACCGGCTCCAGAAGCAAAACGGCACCGTGACGGTCGTGACGGAGGCCGGGTTCATTTTCCCGGTGTCTCTCAACGGCTATCAGTGCATGACCTCTCCTTACGGCTACCGCGTGCATCCGATCTCCGGCGTGACGCGTCTGCACAACGTCACGGGCACGGCGATCTTCGCCGCCAAATCCGGCGTCGTCACGACGGCGTGCGTCGGCTGGGGCAACGGCTACGGAAACCATGTTGTCATCAACCACGGCGACGGCTTCTCCACCCTCTATGCTCACCAATCCGCGCTGAACGTCTATGAGGGTCAGGTGGTCGCGCAGGGCGACGTGATCGGTTATGTCGGCTCCACCGGCAACTCCACCGGCCCGCACCTCCACTTCACCGTGTTCCTCAACGGTGAGACGATCAATCCCATGACGTGCATTTCCCTGCCCTGAGCACTATCGGCTCGAAAGATTCGACGTGATCTCGCAGAGCGCCGCCGCAGCCTCTTGGCCGCCGTGCGGCGCTTTTGCTATATCCGAGAGCGTCACCACGCCCACGAGCCTGCCTTCCTCCGA
>URLT01000043.1 GCA_900548795.1 uncultured Eubacteriales bacterium | reverse complement strand
GCCTTGGCCGTGATAACGGGATCCTCCTGCACGGTGGCGTCCTCGGCGGTCATGGCTTCCGTCCAGAAGAACTTTTTCTCCCAGTCCAGCTTGCACGGCGTGTCGTTTAGATAAAGCTTGGCTTCCTTCGCAACGCCGACGCCGTTGATGTCATAGGAAACATAGATAAAGCACTGGTATTCGCAGCTCTCGCCGTCCGACGTCTTTCCCGCCTGGAAGGCAAAGGGCTTATCGGAATAATAGGTCCAGTCGTCAAAGCACTTCAGCCAATCGACGCGCACGAGCGTCATATACGGCGGCAGACCGTCGATCTTGCAGTAGTCGCTGTCCGGCGTGGGGCTTTCGCCCGCGACAGGCGCCTTCACGGACAGGTTCAAATTGGTGATCTCGAGCCGGTTGAGCCAAAGGCCGCCGAGATTGGTGTCGGTTTCGTCGTGCAGCTTATAGCACGCGCCGGCGCTGATGTTGTTCGTGTCCGTCCAGTCGTCGTTCCAAATAGCCTCTCTCCAGCTTCCGGCCACCCATTCCGGGTTGGCATATTTCAGCTTTCCGCTCCCGCTGCGGAACACATAGCCGGGCTTTGCCTCGACTGTGCAGTAGAGATAATAGGGGGCGCCGGTCTCGTCGAGCAGCTCATGCGGCCACAGGAAGCTGTCATAGATGGTAGAGCCGGAGGCGTTGACGAATTCTCCGATCTCCTTGACGGTGATCGTGTATTTGCTCGGCTCATACGATTCCACATAGATGTCATTGACGCGATTATAATAGACCAGACCGCGCACGATGCCCTTTGCCTCGGCGATCAGCTCGCACTCCTGTGCCTCCACGCCGACGGCGCAGGTCTGACCGCCGTCCGTGCTGTAGAGCCACTTTGCCGTGATGCTGTTCGCCCCGGCGACGTTAAATTTCGTGTCCTTCGTCAGGTAGAAGCCTTTCTTCGCCTTCAAAACCACGGTCTTGTTGCGCACGGCTCCGTTGTCCGCCCAGTTCACCTGATTGGAAACGGTGCAGCTTTCGTCGTCGGAAACGGTGACCGGGCTGTCAGTCGCGGCGGACGCGGCGATCAGGTCGCCGTCCTTCACCGTCAGCGTGACCTCGGGAATGGCGACATCGGTCTCCGACATCATCCGGTAGCGCATCAGGAACATATTGGAAGCGCCGCTCAGTCTCAGCGGCTCACCGTCCTTATAAAGCTCAACGGTGATCCCCAGCTTCTGCACCTCCGTCTGGTAGCTATAGCTATTCACAGGGATCGTCTGGAACAAGAGATTGTTATTGTAGCTGCTGGCGGTAACGGGATAATCCGTACCGTTGAGCGTGTAGCTGATCTTCTGTCTGTAGCCTGCGTCCTTCATCGCCTGCGGCAGGGGAACCCAGTAGAACCGGAGTTGCTTTTTCGGACTGAGCGCGTACAGCGGAGCGCCGCTGTAGCCGCCCGTCACGTCCATCTGGTGCGGCACATAGGCCGGCGCACCGTTGACCTCCACCTTGACCAGACCGAAGGCGTTGGTGCAGACGTCGGTGTAGGCCGTGCCGCTGTAGGACGAGAAGGCGACGCGCTTATAGTCGTCGAGATTCTTGGTCGACAGGGCGATGAGGTACTCCTTCGAGATGGAGTTTGCCATGTATTCGGTCTTGACGTCCTTCTGACGGTAGATCAGGCGGGGCCGCTCGTCGGGGCGAAGCAACGCGGTCCTCTCCGGGAACATTGCGGCAAAGGCAAAGTTTTCCGGGGTCTGCTCGCTGCTGCTGAGCGCGAAATTCTCCGTGAAGAGGCCGCGGCCGAAGCTGCCGCCTTGGATGCTGATGGGGAAAGACCGCCCCAGCGTGATGGTCTCGCTGCCCTTTTTGACGACAATGCCGCCCTTGAATTTTCCGCCGTTGATCACGGCGTTCGGCTTGCTTTTCCCGTCCGTTCGGGCGGCGTATGTGAAGCCGACCAGACCCTCAAATTCGCCGCCGTTGAATTCGGCCTTGCAGTCGGACGACAGCAGGGCAGAATAGACATAGGGAATGCCGACCATTGGGGAGATGGCGTCGACCTTGCCGCCGTTAAAGACGACCTTCGCGTCGCCCTTGCCCTCGACGACGACGATGCTGTTTTTGGCAAGACCGTTATCGACGCCGATCCGCCCGCTGTTGAGCGTGAAGCTTCCGGTCTCGGCGAGGATCAGCACCTGCTTGCTGCTGGCCGTATTGGGATTGGCGTCGATGTAGAGCTTGCCGCCGCCGCGGCTGTCCTTGACCGACAGATCGCCCGTGACGCGGATGGCCGCCGGGAGCGGAGAGGTTCTGCTGAAAAAGGTCACGGAATATCCGTCGAGATCCAGCGTGACCTTGCCGGTCTGGACGATGGATTTGGTATATCCCGCGCCGTCGTTCAGCTCGGCCGTTTTGATGTTGGCGCCGAGCTTCACATAGGCAACGCCGGAGCTCAGCGCAGAGCGGAGCTCGTCATAGGTCGAGACGACCATCGGGTCGCCCGCGTCCGTGCCGCTTCCCGCTGCGCTGACGGCGGGGCCGACTGCCGGGAACAGCGCTGCCAGCAAAACCGCTGCCAGCAGCAGAGAGAGCAGTTTTCTTCCGATTTTTTTCATCGCTTCCTCCTTGTCGTTGAGAGGCGCCCCGCGCATACAGCGCGTTCGGACTGCCTCGGATGTTTGCGCCCCGCACAGAGCGGAGCGGGCGGATGCAACCGGCCTATTGGCCGGGATACTGCGTCGGATTTCCTTCCCAAGGAGCGCGAAGCCGCTTCACGCCCTTTGGGAAAGGGGGCTTGCCGGACAGCAAGCCCCTCAAATGCCGGATTTCTCAGGCCTTGGCGTTGAGCGAAGCGCCGATGATGTAGAGCACCGGGAGCACCAGACCGATCAGAAGCGAAACGATGTTGAAATCGCCGTCGCCGGCGACGCTCAGCACGGTTCCGGCAACGCAGAGCACCGCGACGACGATGCCCCAAGCGATGCAGGTCTTGGCCTTTTCGGGCTTCTTGCAGTTGACGACGCCCAGAATGCCGGTGACCATTTCGGCAGCCGCGCTGACGATCATCAGAGCCGTGGACGCATAGAGCATCCCGCGAGCACTGCCGAGCACAGCCAGAGCCGCAACGCCGATGGCAACAATGATGCTCATGATGATCGACACCGAAGCGCCGATGATCATCAGAATGCCGGTTACCTTCAGAAAGCCGCTGCCTTTTGCTTGTGTCTCCATTTTTATTCCTCCTAGATAGATTGATTTGCGGAAATCCCGACGGATTCGGAACTTCCTTATAAACCGGCCGTTTCCGGCCGCTTTATCCGTTTTTTGAATGCCACGCTGCGCGGCGTTACTTGCGCACCATGTCGTAGCTGGGCGAGTATTCATCCGTCGCGGTCAGCGTCAGGCTGTCTCCTTCGAGCCGGAATTCGTAGACCTTTTCCTCGTCCCACGCGGGCATCATGATGGTGACCGTGTCGCCGTCGACGGAATAGGTGCCCTCGGAATCCGTTCTCCATTCGGGAACCTGGAATCTCGCGACGCCTCTGCCGTTGAAGACCCACGTCTTTTCAACGTCGCCCTCCTCGGAGCCCTTGTCTACCCACGTGCCCTTGAGCGCGTCGCCTCCGCCGCAGGCGGCCAGCGTAAGCAGCATCGCAAGAAGCAGCAGAAGCGGGATCAGCTTTTTCATGTTAAAATTCCTCCGTTGTGTGCTTGGGAAGCTCTGATTCAATCAGCGAGAGCCGACAGCCGGGATCTTTTCGGGCGAGGGCTTCACAAAGAGGTTCCCTTAAATTTGCAAAGGCGACCGCGCCGCAGACGGTTTTTATGCCCCCGGCTCCGTGTCATAGACGGAAAAATCGTAGCCGATGCCATCGGCAACGTGCCCGTTTTCCAGCGTGAGCATCGGGCTGAAGGAATATTCGCCGTCTCCGTCCGTGACCGTGACCCACACGTTGGCGTAGATCTCGCTGAGGTTGCACAGCAGCACGACCGGCTCCCCCGGTGCGCCGACGAACAGCGGGCTGCTCTGATCCACGGAATAGGTGCCTTCCGGCGACAGCTCCGCCCGGTACACCGTCAGCACGCTCTGCGCATCCGGCGGAACAAGGGCATAGACCTCTTGCCCCTCGGTGAGGAAGCGCGCCGCGTCAGACAGGAACGGGAAGCGCTCGGTGTGCCCCTCGGCCTCGAGAAAAACCGCCAGCTCCGAATCCGGGATCGGGCCTGTCACATAGCCGAGGAAGGCGATGCCGACCCGTTCGCCGCTCTGGCGGATCCGGGCGCGCAGCGCCGCAAGGCTCGGCTCGGCCTCGTCGGTGGTCGGCTCGGTCTCGTCGGCGGTCGGCGCCTCCGGCGCGGTGAGCCGGCCGGTGCTTTGCGGCTCTAAGGTCGGCGGGGCGCTCGGCGCGCGCTGCCGCACAAGGGCGCAGCCGCACAGCGCAAGGAGCAGCGCAGCAGCAAGCAGAAACGTGGCAACTTTTCTCATAATCCCTCCCTGCCGCTCATGCGGCCTCTACAGGTTTTCCAGCATTGCAACAAGATACCGGTCGCTTGAGGAGGTGAAAATGAAGGCGTCGATCTTGCCGAGCCCCTTGCAGTGCGCAACCTCTCTGGCCAGCGCAGCGTCCGCGTTTTCGTCCACGGCGAGCACGCATTTGCAGTCGGGCAGCAGGCGTTTGACCTCGCCGCAGAGCTTCAGCCGCTCCGGGAGCATCCATGGCTTATAGCCTGTTACCTCCATCAGCAGCGCATAGGGCTTGAACAGGCGGCACTGCTCGACCGTCTGCTCCGGACGTTCTGAGACAATGGGCTTGCAGTCGGGCATGTCTCCGAGCAGGATCCGCTCGTAGCCCCGCGCCGTCAGAATGCTTTGCATGTCGATCACGATACTTCGCACAGCCGGTCACCTGTCCTTCCGCAAAATGGTCGCTTATTACTTCTTTATTATATCGTATCTTGTTCAATTTGTCACTGTACGAAAGTGCAGTTCTGCCCGCAAATCGGCAGCGCGAGAAATGACGCCCGCAGCCGAAAAAGGCCGGATGCAGCGCCCGCCGCACCCGATTTATTCAGAGGTTCCTTAAATATTTTAATCAAGAATCAGTATCAGAGCTCCGCATCAACCCTCCTCCAGCGGCGCGATCACCGTGCTGTCGATGGCGGCGGCGATGAGCTGCTGCTTCGAGCTGAAGCCGCATTTCTGGATCATCTGGTTCATGTGGTATTTCACGGTGCGTTCCTCAATGAACAGCGCTCTGCCGATCGCCGCATAGGAGTTGCCCTGAATGTACAGCCGCAGGATGCTCTTCTGCTGATCGGACAGCTCGTCCGACCACGCCTCGCCGAGCTCCACATTGGGCGCGCGGTCGGGAAAGAGCCGCTCGCCGTCGAGCGTCCGGCGCACGACGTCCATGATCTCCCGCTCGCCGTGATCCTTGTACCACAGGCTGTCGACCCCGATTTTTCGCGCCTTTTCGAGCACCTGCGCATCCACCAGCGAGGTCACGACCACGATCTTGATGTGCGGCTGCCGGTTTTTGATCTTCTCGGCTGCGGCAAGCCCCGAGTGGCCGTGCTGGGTCTGCACGTCCATTAAAACGAGGTCGACCGGCGTCCCTCTGCAAAAAAGCGGCGCCTGCTCCGCGTCGCGGAGCACCCCGGCGACCGAAAAACCGTCGGCCTTTTCGAGCATTCCGACAAAAAATTCGCTTGCAAACCGGTTGTCCTCGACGATCAGCGTGCTTGTGCTCATAGATCCATCTCCTCCCGAAGAAAAGTCAACTGCATGGAAAACTCCGGCGCGTGCGACAGGAGCATCTCTCCCCCGGCCTGCTCGATGCTGCGCCGCAGATCGGTGAGGCCTCCGCCCTCGACCAGCTCCCCTCTCGGGCGCTCGCCGTCGTTCGTGATGCGGACGGAATAGCCCCCCGGAATGCCCCGGATCCAGACGTTCACGACCGTTCCGTGCGCGTGGCGCACGCAGTTGGTCACGCATTCGCGCAGCGCGCTGACCAGCAGCGCGTAGATCTCCGGCTCAACGGGCAGCATACCGTTGCGGCGCAGCTCCACGCCGAGCTCGGCGCATTCGTTGAGCAGCCGCTCATATGGGTCGCTGCTGTCCGCGCGCGGCGAGACGACCAGCGTCCCGGCCGCAACGGAAAGCTCGCGCAGATGCCGCTCCGTCTCGGGATCGTCCGCGCCGTCGTGCAGGGTGCGCCGAAGCACGGAAAGGCAGTGGCCGATCTCGTCGTGGATCTTCAGCTTGAAGGCGAGCTGCTCCCGCTCGCGGATGCGGTCGGCGGCGCGGTCATACATTTTATGCAGCTTGCGGTTGACCCGTCTCAGCTCCTCATTGCGGCGGCGCAGCTCCTCGTTGACGGCAAATTCCTCGGAGACGTCGGTGAAGATCGCCTCGGTATAGACCCGGCCGTCGACCGTGACCGCTCGCTCGGCGTACTGCCAGATGCGTCCGTCGGCGGCGCGGTACAGGCCGTCCGTGACATGCCGGCCGACGGCGCTCCGCAGCTCCTCGAGGCTTTGCAGGTCGTAGCCGGTCATTTCGCGAAACAGGCGGTACATCTGCCGATTGCAGAGCTTGACCGTTCCGTATTTGGTGAAGAAGCTCCCGGCAACGGAGAGGTTGTCCATCGCCTCCTGAATGCTTCTCGGCGTGATCTGTCTGCGCTCGGCGCTGACGCTGCGGAAATATACCAGCGCCGTGCACAGCAGCGACAGCGCCGCGGCCGCCCAAAGCAGCCACGCGGGCAGTTCGTCGAGCCGCGCCGTGCTTTGCAGCGCGCAGAGCAGAACGAACAGCAACGCCGCCCAGAGCGCCCCGGCGCACCAGCGCCTGCTGCGGCGGCTCGTCCACGTGCGCAGGAGCAGAATGAGCTGGAAGCAGAGCGCGAGCAGCAGCGCGGCCAGCAGCAGGCAGCGATGCGTCGGCGTCACGGCGTGCCAGAGCGTCATAGCGTCTCACCCCCTGTGAGCGGAACGGTCACGACCCAGCCGTCCCCGTTCGGCTCAACGGCCGCCCCGCCGTGCGCCGCAAGCGCGCCGGAGGGGTCGCAGGCGCATTCGAGCGTGAGCGAAAGGCACGGCTCGCCCTGTTTCTTTGCGAGCGAAACGAGCAGATAGGTCAGCGTGTCGAGCGCGGCCTCGAGCACCTCCTCGAAGCAGGCATAGGCCGAGAGCGCCGCCTGAACCGGCAGATTTTCCTGCACCCGGGCGGCATATAGATTATATTCGATCCCGCCGAGCGGCAGATTGGAGCACGACTCCCGCAGCGCGGAGGTCAGCGCGTGCAGCGGCAGCGCCTCACTGCGCTCGGCGAGAATGACCATGTCCTTGTGCCGCTTGACATAGGTGGCAATGACGAGCAGCCGAAGCAGCAGCGCGCGCCGCTCCTCCTCAGGAGGTCTTTGCCGGATGAGCCGCTCGGTGAGCGCGTCGATCCGGCGAAGCTGCGTCTGCGTCTCGCTCTGAACGAGGTCGAACAGACGGTTTTGCTCCTCGATACGGTAGCGCTGCGCATCTCGACGGTATTGGTCGCGCAGAAGCTCGTTGCGCTCCTGAAGCTCCTCGCAGACGGCGCTGAGCGCCTCCTGCTTGCGGATCATCTTAGAAAGATCCTCCGACCAAACGGCATAGCCGCCGCTGATCGGCTGCGCGCGAAGCAGCGTGGTCTTGTCATACGCGCCGCCGCCCGCAACGGCGCGCCGAATGTCCGCGCGGTCGAGCGGGAGCGCCGCATCCGAGGCATAGCGAACGCAATAATCCCGGTCGGTGATCTGCATCCCGACGGTCACGGTGCGAAACAGGGCGTCATAGTCGCTGTTTGACGGCACCAGACCGCAGCGGATGCAGCTCTCGAGCGCGGCGAGGAAGAGCAGGCTCTGCACGGTCGGCAGGTCGCCGAAGCAGAGCCGCAGAAACGGCACGCCGAGCCAGTAGAGCAGAAAATAGGCCATGGAGAGCAGCAGCGGGATCAGCGGCATCCAAAGATACCGCCTGCTGTGCGGCACGCGGCATTTGACGGCCAGCACGATCAGCGCGGCGGTGCCGCAGAGCACCATCCACACGACGACCGCATAATAAAGCGGGCAGTAGGAATAGTCCCGGTCCGAGCGCAGAGCCGGCGGCAGCCCTTCGGGGAAGCGAAACACCAAGCCGTGCAGATCGTTGGTCAAAACCAGCAGAAAAAGCCCCGCCGTGACCGCCCAGAGCACCGCCGTCCGGCGGCTGAGCATACGAGCCTCCGGCTTGCCGATGGAAAGCGCCATGGTCAGCGCCGTCATGGGAATGAACAGCATCGGCAAATAGTAGCAGTACCAAAGCAGACGTCCCGCAGCGGGGTCTGTGACAAGTTCATATTTCACCGTGCGGATCATGCACCAGAGCACGGTCAGCGCCCCGGCCAGAACCATGCAGCGCTGCGTCGGGCGCTGCTGAACAGCGTGCTCCGCGTGGAGCGTCCAAGCGGTGAAAAGGAGGATATAAAGAAGCGCGCGGGGGATGCCCAGCACAGCCGGGGCATCCCAGAGCTTGATGAGCATACGCAGCGCATAGGCGACCGCGATGACCGCCGCCGCGAGGGGCAGCGCCGTTTTTCTCCGATGCCGCATGAGCTGCGCCTCCTCTCTCGGCGTCGGCCGCGGGAAACCCCGCAGCCGCGTGGTGCTCAGTGGATATGGCGGAAATTTCCGACTGTCTCCTTGACGGACGACAGATAGGCAAACGAGCCGGGATATTTCTTCAAAATGCGCTGAAACTGCACGATCTGGTGCTTGTTGACGACGCAGATCAGCATGGTTTTTTTCTCGTGGGTGTAGCCGCCGACGGCGCGGATCTCCGTGACGCCGTGCCCCATGGATTGCAGAATGTCCTCCTCAAGCTCCTCGGGTCGGTCGGTGACGACCTCAAACTTGATGGCCTCCTTGAAGCCGCGCAGCATGATGTCGCCGACCTTGCTGGAGATGAAGCAGTAAAGCAGGCAGAGGATCACCGGCTCATATTTCATGTTATAGACAAAGAACGAGCCGGCCGCGACGAGCGCGTTGATGATGAACACGATCCAGAGAATGTTCTGCTCCGGGCAGCGGTGCTGCACGAGCGCGGCCACGAGATCCGTTCCGCCCGTCGAGCCGCCGCGGCGAAAAACGATGCCGTAGCAGTAGCCGCTGATGACGCCGCCGGCGATGGGCGCGAGGATCAGGCTCGTGCCGTTCTCGGTGTGATAGGCCAGCCGGCTCAGATCCAAGCTGCCGAGCACCAGCAGCGCGCCGGAGAAGACCATCGAAAAGATCGCCGATTTGATTGTGAATTCCTTGTTTCCCAGCAGGATTATGGCCACAAGAAGCGGGATGTTGAACAGATACATCATGTAACCGGCATTAAATTTGAAGATATGCTGGATCATCGTCGCGATACCGGGCAGGCCGGCCGGGGCAAATTGATTCGGAAAAATAAAAATTTCATAGCTCAGGGCGAGCAGAACGGCAGCGAACACGCACACCACGCTGTCCTCTATCCAGCGTCTCACAGTCATGCAGGCGACTTCCCTTCCTCATAGTTCAGGGAAGCGCTCCGGCCTCCCACACAGATTATATAACAGGTTTTCCGTGCGATGTCAAGCCGGAAACCCTTTTTTCGACAGATTTCACAAAAATGCCGCGTCGGCATAATTCCGCATACGCAGCGCATACTACTTCTGCGGCCTCGCGCCGCAATTTCAAAAACGGAGGCAACAGCCATGGAAAAGCGCAACCGGAATCAGGATCAGACCACGTCCGAGACCAAGGGCGAAAACAGCGGCTCCAACGAGAAGAAGACCAACTGCCGCTGAACCGGCGCAGGGCTGCTGCAGGAAATGCAGCAGCCCGTTTGTTATTCGATGACGCTTCCGTCCGGGTGAAACAGCGGGAGCTTCTCCAGATAGAGCAGGTCGCTGCGCTTCTGCGCGTCGCCCTCGGCCAGGATGGCCATGCGGCCGCAGACGCTTCCGCCCGCCGCCTCGACGAGCTGCTCAACGGCGCGCAGCGATTCTCCGGTGGAGATCACGTCGTCGACGATCAAAATGCGCTTGCCGCGCATCCGTTCGGCATCGGCGCGGTCAAGATAGAGCTTCTGCTCTCTTGCGGTCGTGATCGAGTGTACCGTGACGCAGAGCGCGTCCGGCATATAGAGCTTCGGCGCCTTGCGGGCGACAAAATACGTCTCCTCGTGGTTCTGACGCGCCATTTCGTGCGCCAGCGGAATGCCCTTGGCCTCGGCCGTGAGAATATAATCATGCTCGGGCGCAAGCCGAAGCAGGTCGCGCGCGGCGCTCACCGTCAGCTCCGCGTCGCCGAAGATCACGAACGCGCCGATGGAAAGGCTGTCGCTGACCGGGCAGATCGGAAGCCTGCGCTCCAGACCCGCAACATGCATGGTGTAATACATAAGGAACCTCCTGTTTTCGTGAACTCTCCGAATCGATCGTCGTTGGCTGAGCGGCAGGGCTTTTTTGCCGACCCCTGCAGGTTCAAACGCGGGAGCTGCATACCGTTCCCCTGCCCTTGAAGCCTGCGGCCGGAAAAAATCCTCTCGCTGTCAGCGCTCGTCAGTTAAATCCGAGCTTCCCTTGGGAACCTCTGAATAGTTTGAGCCGGCGGCGGAATGCTAATGCGGGGGTGATGCCATATGCCGGATGATATTCCGATCCTGCGCTCCGTCCGAAAAAGCACGCAGATGGGCTGCCACGGCATTCGCGCCGTGCTGGACGAGAGTCCGAACCGCGAGATCCGAACCGCACTGCGGCGCCAGCTCGCGGAATATGAGGAGCTGTTCTGCGAGGCGGATCGGCTCCTGCACGAGCGCGGAGAAAAAGGGCGCGACATTTCGGCGGTCGCGCGGCTCGGATCGCTGACAGTCGCGCGGATGCGCGTTCGAACCAGTCCCGAGCCGGAGGCCAAGATCGCCGAGCTGATGGTGCAGGGCAACACACGCGGTATGCTCAAAAGCCTGCATAACCTGCGCACGCTCGACGCCGTCGACCCGAAGATCTCCTCGCTGTCCACGCGGCTGCTGCAAACGGAGCAGGCAAATATCGACGAAATGATGCGGTTTTTATGAGGCGCAAAGCCTCCGGCTGAGGCCGGAGGCTTTGCGTCATGCGTTTAGGGAAGCTCTGATTCAATCGCAAGAGCGGTCAGCGAGGGATTTTGTTTCAAATTGAGGTTTGGAAATTGCAGGAATCCTTTTCGTATTTCAAGATTTTCAAACCGAAAAGTTGGGGCAAAAGACCCGCTGAACGCCGCAGCCGATTGATTCAGAGGTTCCGCAGAATGTGCTCCTCAAAGAACCGCTCGGCCGTCTCCGGGGTCACGGAGAAAAACGCGCCGTCGACCGTCACGCAGACGCCCTGCTGGCACTTGCCCATGCAGAATGTTCCGGCGAGCTCCACACGGTCGGTCATGCGGTGCTGCTCGATCAGGCCTTGAAGCCGCTCGACGACCTGATGCGAGCCCTTGATGTGGCAGGAAGAGCCGATGCAGACCGTCACTGTCATGTTGCGGCCTGTCCGGCAGCGGCGAGGCGGTCAGCCTCCTCGTCAAGCCGCTTGTTCCTGAAATAAAGCGCGATGTCGATCGAGATCTCAACGGCGTTCAAAATATAGAAGAAGAAGCCGAGATAGAACAGGAAGCCGGATTCCCCTGCGACGGTCTGCATAATCTTGCGGGCAATGCCGCAGAAATAGCCGACCAGCAGAAAGACCTCAAAAAACAGGCTCTTGCCCTTCGCCGTGCGGGAGATCAGCGATTTGCGGATAGAGATCGGCCACGACAGGCCGAAGCAGAAAATCGTCAGCGCTTCAAGTAAATTTTCAATCATCTTTCTTTTTCTCTTTTCTTCGTTTTACTTTTTTCTGCGGTAATCCGGCAGGAGCTTCGGCGAGACGGCGTCCGTCTCGATCCCGGCGGCGTCGCGCTCAGCGTCGAATTTTGCGATGTGCGCAAGCGTCAGCTTGCCCGGCTGCACGTCTCTGGAATGCACGGCGGCGTTCTTTCCGGCGCTTCTGCCGAAGACGATGATGTCCAGCAGAGAGTTGCCCATCAGGCGGTTGCGCCCGTGGATGCCGCCGACGGCCTCGCCGGCGACGTAGAGGTTCTCGACCTGCGTCGTCATGCCGTTGACGTTGATGTCCAGGCCGCCGTTCTGATAGTGCAGCGTCGGATAGACCAAGATCGGCTCCTTGCGGATGTCGATGCCGTAGTTGGCGAACATGCGCATCATGGCGGGGATGCGCTTTTCGATCGTGCCCTCGCCGCCGATCGCCTCGATCATCGGGGTGTCGAGCCAGACGGCCTTGCCGCTGCCGGTCTCAACGCCCTCGCCGCGGTCGGAGCATTCGCGAATGATCGACGCGGCAGAGACGTCGCGCGTCTCGAGCGGATGCATAAAGACCTTGCCGTCGCGGTTGACGAGCTTCGCGCCCAGCGAGCGCACCTTCTCGGTGACCAGCGCGCCGAAGATCTGCTGCGGGTAGGCCGCGCCCGTCGGGTGATATTGCAGGGTGTCGGCGTAGAGCAGCTTCGCGCCCACGCGGTAGCCCAGCACAAGGCCGTCGGCCGTCGCGCCATAGTGGTTCGAGGTCGGGAAGCCCTGATAGTGCATCCGTCCGGCGCCGCCGGTCGCAAGAATGACCGTCTTGGCGCGCGCGACCATCCGCTCGTGCGTCTCCATGTTCATCAGAACCGCACCGGCGGCTCTGCCGTTCTCGTCGAGGATCAGCTCGATCGCGGAGGTGAAGTCCACGACCGGAATGCCGCGGTTGAGCACCTCGTCGCGCAGGGTGCGCATGATCTCCGCGCCGGAATAGTCCTTCGCGGCGTGCATCCGCTTGCGGGACGTGCCGCCGCCGTGGGTGGTGATCATCGTGCCGTCGGGCGCCTTGTCGAACTCGACGCCCAGATCGTTCAGCCACTGGATGGCCTCCGGCGCGTCGCAGACCAGCTTGGCCAGCAGCTCGCGCTTGGCGGCGTAATGACCGCCGCCGAAGGCGTCGACAAAGTGGATCGCGGGCGAATCGTTCGGCTTGTCCGCCGCCTGAATGCCGCCCTCGGCCATCATCGTGTTCGCGTCGCCCATGCGGAGCTTCGTGACGATCATAGTCTTTGCGCCGGCATTGTCGGCCTCAATGGCCGCAGAAGCGCCCGCGCCGCCGCCGCCGATGATGAGCACGTCGACGTCATAGCGCACGTCGCTCAGGTCGACGTCGCTTGCCTTGATGCGGCTGTGCGCCTCGAGCATCTCGGCCAGCTCGTGCGGCACCTGCTCGCCCTTGTTCGGGCCGATGCGCAGGGTCGCAAATTCGCTTTTTTTGTAATCGGGATGATAGGCCGCAAGCAGCCGATCCTTCTCGTCGGCCGTCATGCGGGCGGGCTCATAGGCGATGTTCGCGGCGCGCGCCGCCTCGACCGCCTTCAGCGATTCCTGAAAATTCTTTGCATACATTGCCGCGCCCCTCCTTATTTCTCGATCTCGCGGTTGTTATAAAGCTCCTTCAGCTCTTCAACCGGCTTCTGCATCAGCTTTTCGATCAGCTCCGTAAAGGTGCCGTTCTCGATCTCCTGCACGCGGTCGGCCAGATGCTGCGACTTCGGCGCGAGGTACTTGCCGTTCAGGCGCCGCGCCAGCATCGCGACCTGCGGATGCGAGATCCCGGCCGGGCAGCGCGACGAGCAGACGCCGCACATGACGCAGTCGAAGGATTCCTCGGCGCATTTGTCAAATTCGCCGCGCTGGGCGTAGGCGATATACTGCATGACGTTCAGGCTCTGCGTGCAGCTCTTGGTGCAGGCGTTGCAGCCGACGCAGGCATAGATCTCCGGATAGAGCTGCATCATGACCTGCTGCTCCGGGCGGATCTTCTCGATGTCATAGACCTGCTTGACCAGCGGGAAGAACGGCAGCGTCGCGACATACATATTGTTCTCGACCTTGGTCTGGCAGGCAAGACAGGTGTGCAGCGTGCGGTCGCCCTTGATGCGGTAGATCGTCGCGCAGGCGCCGCAGAAGCCGTTCCGGCAGCCGCAGCCGCGCACGAGCTGATAGCCCGCGTATTCCATCGCGCGCATGATGGTCAGATCGTCCGGCACGCGGTAGAGCTTGCCAAACAGGAAGATATTCACCATGTTTTCCATATCCGACATTCCCTCCTCAATATTCGTTGGGCAGCTCGTCGAGCTCGTCGCAGCGGAAGACCGGGCCGTCCTTGCAGACGTATTTCGAGCCGACGTTGCAGCGGCCGCACTTGCCGATGCCGCACTTCATGCGCAGCTCGAGGGTCGTGTAGACCTGCGTCTTGTCGAAGCCCAGCTCCTGAAGCCCGGCCAGCGTGAACTTGATCATGATGGGAGGGCCGCAGAGCACGGCGATCTTGTCCGTCGGGAAGCCCAGCTCCTTGACGTAGTTCGGCACGAAGCCGACGTGGCCGTCCCACTCGGGCTGCTCGCGGTCGATGGTGAGATGGACGTTGATGCCGTCCTCCTGACACCAGACGTTCTCGATCTCCGGGAAGTCGACCAGATCCTCTTTCGAGCGCGAGCCGTAGACGATGTCGATCTTTCCGTAGCGGTCACGGTAGTGGCGGCAGTAGTTGATGACCGAGTGCAGCGGGGCAAGACCGATGCCGCCCGCGATGAACAGCAGGTCCTTGCCCGCGAACGCCGTGTCCACGGGGAAGCCGTTGCCGTACGGGCCGCGCAGCGTGATCTGCTGACCCTCC
>URLT01000042.1 GCA_900548795.1 uncultured Eubacteriales bacterium | reverse complement strand
TTCGTACCTCCACCCCCAAGAAGCCGAACTCCGCTCTGCGTAAGATCGCCCGTGTGCGTCTGACCAACGGTATGGAAGTTTCCGCTTACATCCCCGGTGTCGGCCACAACCTGCAGGAGCACTCCGTCGTTCTGATCCGCGGTGGCCGTGTTAAGGACCTGCCTGGTGTCCGTTACCACATCATCCGTGGTACGCTCGACACGCAGGGTGTCCAGGGTCGTATGCAGAGCCGTTCCAAGTACGGCCAGAAGCGCCCGAAGGCCAAGAAGAAGTAATTGAGTTCCATCGCCTTATTGCAAGGCACCGCCTTGCCACGCGTTTTTTATATATGATTTATGGGAAACTACTGGCAGGCACAACAACGATAGGTTCGGCCTATCGAAGTACCTATGAAATCATTTTTTTATGAAGGAGGGAAGCAAAGTGCCCAGAAGAGGTAATGTTCCCAAGAGAGAGGTTCTTCCGGATCCGATCTACAAATCCACTCTGGTTACCAAGCTCGTCAACAGTGTGATGCTCGACGGTAAAAAGGGCGTCGCACAGAGAGTTGTCTATGAAGCATTCGAGATCGTCGAGCAGAAGACCGGCAAAAACGGTCTGGAAGCTTTCCAGCAGGCTATGGAAAATATCATGCCTTCCCTGGAGATCAAGTCCCGCCGTGTCGGCGGCGCGACCTATCAGGTTCCGCTGGAGGTTCGCCCCGAACGCCGCCAGACCCTCGGTCTGCGTTGGCTGACGGCCTATTCCCGCAAGCGCAGCGAAAAAACCATGAAGGAACGCCTTGCCGGCGAGATCATGGACGCCTGCAACAACACCGGCGCTTCCGTGAAGAAGCGCGAAGACACCCACAAGATGGCAGAGGCCAACAAGGCATTCTCCCATTTCCGTTGGTAAAAGAAACAAAGGAGTACCACAATGCCGAGACAGTATAGTCTTGAGAACACAAGAAATATCGGTATTATGGCGCACATCGACGCCGGTAAGACCACGACCACGGAGCGCATCCTGTTCTACACGGGCCGCACCTATAAGCTGGGCGAGACCCACGAGGGCAACGCCGTTATGGACTGGATGGAGCAGGAGCAGGAGCGCGGCATCACGATCACGTCCGCTGCGACCACCTGCTTCTGGCGCCACTGCCGGATCAACATCATCGACACGCCGGGTCACGTCGACTTCACCGTTGAGGTCGAGCGCTCCCTGCGCGTGCTCGACGGCGCGGTGACGGTGCTTTGCGCCAAGGGCGGCGTTGAGCCGCAGACCGAAACCGTCTGGAGACAGGCCGATAAATACAACGTGCCGCGGATGGTCTATGTGAATAAGATGGACATCATGGGTGCGGATTTCTTCAACGTTCTCAATATGATGCACGATCGGCTCAAATGCAACGCCGTTCCCATCCAGCTCCCCATCGGCGCCGAGGCGGATTTCCGCGGCGTCATTGACCTGCTCAAGATGAAGGCGAACGTCTTCTATGACGAGCTGGGCAAGGACGTCCGCGAGGAGGAGATCCCCGAGGAGCTGGCCGAGCTTGCCGCGGAATACCGCGAAAAGCTGATCGAGGCCGTTTCCGATCAGGACGACGAGATCATGGAGCTGTACCTCGCGGGCGAGGAGATCCCGGTCGAGAAGATCCGGGCGGCGATCCGCAAGGCGACCATCGCTGTGCAGATGGTTCCCGTTACCTGCGGCACGTCCTACAAAAACAAGGGCGTTCAGGAGCTTTTGGACGCGATCGTGGATTATATGCCGTCCCCTCTGGACAAGAAGGGCATCCACGGCATCAACCCCAAGACGGACGAGGAGGAATTCCGCCCTGCGGACGATTCCGCTCCCTTCTCCGCGCTGGCCTTCAAGATCGCGACCGATCCCTACGTCGGCAAGCTCTGCTTCTTCCGGGTCTATTCCGGTACGGTGAACAAGGGCACGACCGTCCTGAACTCCACCAAGGGCACGCGCGAGCGTATGGGGCGCATCATGCTGATGCACGCCAATCACCGCGAGGACGTCGAAACGGTCTACTCCGGCGACATTGCCGCCGTGGTCGGCATCAAGAACACCACCACGGGCGATACCTTCTGCGATGAAAAGAACCCCATCGTGCTCGAATCGATGGAATTCCCCGAGCCGGTCATCCGTGTCGCCATTGAGCCGAAAACCAAGGCGGGACAGGAGAAGATGGGCATCGCCCTGATGAAGCTGGCCGAGGAGGATCCGACCTTCAAGACCTACACCGATACCGAGACCGGCCAGACCATCATCGCCGGCATGGGCGAGCTCCATCTGGAGATCATCGTCGACCGTCTGCTGCGCGAGTTCAAGGTCGAGGCCAACGTCGGCGCCCCGCAGGTCGCCTATAAGGAGACCGTGCGCGGCACGGCGGACGTCGACATGAAGTACGCCCGTCAGTCCGGCGGCAAGGGTCAGTACGGCCACGTTAAGATCAAGCTCGAGCCGAACGAATCCGGCAAGGGCTATGAGTTCATCAATGCCGTCGTCGGCGGCGCGATCCCGAAGGAATACATTCCTGCGGTCGATCAGGGCATCCGCGGCGCAATGACCGCCGGCGTGCTGGCCGGCTTCCCGGTCGTCGACGTCAAGGTCACGCTCTACGACGGCTCCTATCACGAGGTCGACTCTTCTGAAATGGCGTTTAAGATCGCCGGCTCCATGGCCTTCAAGGAGGCCTGCCGCAAGGCAAAGCCCGTGATCCTCGAGCCCATCATGAAGGTCAGCGTGGTCGTGCCGGAGGAATACAACGGCGACGTCATGGGCGACCTGATGTCCCGCCGCGCGAGCATCCTCGGCATGATCCCCCGCAACGGCGCAAACCAGATCGACGCGGACGTCCCGCTCTCCGAGATGTTCGGCTATGCGACGAATCTGAGAAGCCGCACGCAGGGTCGCGGACAGTATTCCATGGAGCCGAGCCACTATATCGAGCTGCCGAAGAGCCTGCAGCAGGAAATCGTGGAAAAACACGGTTCCTGACAAAAAAAGCACTTGCCAAGCACACATTTTTAGTGTATAGTAAGCAGTGTGAACAAAAAACAGAAGAATAACCACTTATAAACCAAACAGGAGGATTTTTTCAATGGCAAAGCAAAAGTTTGAAAGAACCAAGCCCCATGTAAACATCGGCACCATTGGTCACATCGACCATGGCAAGACCACTCTGACGGCTGCCATCACGAAGTACCTGTCGTTCTTCGGCGATGCTTCCTTCACCGACTATGCCAACATCGATAAGGCTCCGGAAGAGAAGGCTCGCGGCATCACAATCAACACCGCTCACGTCGAGTATGAGACCGCAAAGCGTCACTATGCTCACGTTGACTGCCCGGGTCACGCCGACTATATCAAGAACATGATCACCGGCGCTGCGCAGATGGACGGCGCGATCCTCGTTATCGCCGCTTCCGACGGCCCCATGGCTCAGACCAAGGAGCACCTGCTGCTGGCTCGCCAGGTTAACGTTCCTTCCGTGCTCGTTTTCCTGAACAAGTGCGACCAGGTCGACGACGAAGAGCTGCTTGAGCTCGTCGAGATGGAAGTCCGCGAGACCCTCGACTTCTACGGCTTCCCCGGGGACGACACTCCCATCATCCGCGGCTCCGCTCTGAACGCGCTGGTTTCCGAGTCCACCGATCCGAACGCCCCCGAGTATGCCTGCATCAAGGAGCTCATGGACGCGGTCGACGAGTGGATCCCGACCCCGGCCCGTAACGACACCCTGCCCTTCCTGATGCCTGTCGAAGACGTCTTCACCATCTCCGGCCGCGGCACCGTCGCCACCGGTCGTGTTGAGCGCGGCGTCATCAAGAAGAACGAGCCGGTCGAGATCGTCGGCCTGATGGACGAGAAGAAGTCCACCGTCGTCACCGACATCGAGATGTTCCACAAGCTGCTCGACTTCGCAGAAGCCGGCGACAACATCGGCGCTCTGCTCCGCGGCGTTGACAAGAAGTCCATCGAGCGCGGCCAGGTTCTGGCTAAGCCCGGCTCCATTCATCCGCACACCAAGTTCAAGGGTCAGGTCTACGTTCTGACCAAGGAAGAGGGCGGCCGTCATACCCCGTTCTTCAACAACTATCGCCCGCAGTTCTACTTCCGTACCACCGACGTGACCGGCATCATCTCCCTGCCCGAGGGCGTTGAGATGTGCATGCCCGGCGACAACATCGACATGGACGTTGAGCTGATTACCCCGATCGCGATCGAGAAGAACCTCCGCTTCGCTATCCGCGAGGGCGGCCGTACCGTCGGTTCCGGCGTTGTCATCGAGATCAACGAGTAATTTCATACACTACGGACAGGGTGAAGCGATTCACCCTGTCCTTTTTCATGGCGGATGCCGCGCCGCTGCGCTCCTTGCCGGCGACGGCGTCCCTGCATCCGATGTTTTCCGGAAAGAAGGGTGTTTATGACGTATCAGGAGCTTCAAAAAAATCAGACGGTTCGCGCCTATATCAGCCGCGCCGACGAATCTTTGCGCGCGCTGGGCTACACCGAGCACAGCTTCGCTCATGTGACGCACGTGGCCGAGACGGCGGGCTATATCCTCGAGACGATGGGCTATGACGCGCACCTGATCGAGCTTGCGAAGATCGCGGGCTATCTGCACGACATCGGCAATCTCGTCAACCGCGTGGAGCATTCGCAGTCCGGCGCGGTCATGGCCTTCCAGATCCTCAACGGGATGCACTTCCCGGCCGAGGACGTCGCCACGATCGTCACGGCGATCGGCAACCACGACGAGGGCACGGGCGTGCCGGTCAACGCGGTCGCGGCGGCGCTGATCCTTGCCGACAAGGCCGACGTGCGCCGCAGCCGTGTCCGCAATCCGGACACGACGACCTTTGACATCCACGACCGCGTGAATTATTCCGTCACGAAGTCGCAGCTCAAGATCAATGAGGATCACACCCTCGTGAAGCTGAAGCTGTCGGTCGACATGCATTTCGGCTCCGTGATGGACTATTTCGAGATCTTCATGCAGCGCATGATCCTCTGCCGCAAGGCCGCGGAGAAGCTCGGTCTGCAATTCAAGCTCATCATCAACGAGCAGCAGCTCGTGTGACGCTGGGCAGCTTCTACAATTTCAAAAAGACGCAATTGTGCAATGTGACGAATTTTGGGATTCTGCGAAAAATATTTTTCAAGGAATCCCAAAATTTTTTAGCTTTTCGGTTGACTGTTGGATTTTCTTGGGATATACTATAATCAGAGCTGGGCGAAAGCCCGAATATTTTAGGAGGCTGTACCAAATGAAATACGGAAGAACATACAATTTCTCCGCCGGTCCTGCGACGATGCCGGAGGAAGTCCTTGAAGAAGTTCGCGACGAAATGATGAACTACAGAGGCTCCGGCATGTGCGTCATGGAAATGTCGCACCGCTCGAAGGTCTATCAGCAGATCATCGACGAGGCCGAGGCCGACCTGCGCGAGCTGATGGGCATTCCCGATAACTACAAGGTGCTTTTCATTCAGGGCGGCGCGACGCTGCAGTTCTCCATGATCCCGATGAACCTGATGAAGAACGGCAAGGCTGTCTACATCGAGACCGGCGCATGGTCGAAAAAGGCGATCGCCGAGGCCAAGAAGGTCGGCGAGGTCATCGTCGCCGCCTCCTCGAAGGACAAGAACTATACCTATATCCCCGATTGCTCCGATCTGGACATTCCCGAGGACACCGATTATGTTTACATCTGCGAGAACGAGACGATCCACGGCGTGACGTGGAACAAGCTGCCCAACACGAAGGGCCACGTCCTCGTCTCCGACCAAAGCTCCATGTTCCTCTCCAAGCCGTGCAATGTTTCGGACTACGGCGTGATCTACGGCGGCGTGCAGAAGAACATCGGCCCGGCCGGCCTTGCGATCGTTATCATCCGCGAGGATCTCATCCGCGACGATCTGACGCAGCTCCCCGTTTACCTGCAATACAAGACCCATGCCGACGCCGGCTCCATGTATAACACGCCGAACTGCTGGGCGATCTACGTCTGCGGCAAGGTCTTCAAGTACCTCAAGAAGCTCGGCGGCCTGTCTGCCATGGAGGCCATCAACATCGACAAGGCGAAGGTCTTCTATGACTTCCTCGACCAGTCAAAGATGTTCGTCGGCACCGTCGTGCCCGAGGATCGCTCCCTGATGAACATCCCCTTCGTCACCGGCGACAAGGAGCTTGACGCCGAGGTCATCGCCTACACCAAGGCGGCCGGGTTCGAGAACCTCAAGGGTCACAAGTCCGTCGGCGGCCTGCGCGCGTCGATCTACAACGCCATGCCCAAGGAGGGCGTTGAGGCGCTTGTGGAATGCCTGAAGAAGTTTGAAGCCGAACACACGAAATAATTGAGAAAAGGAGCTTGACATTATGCGTATTCTTGTTACCGACGGCATGGATAAGACCGCAATGGCTGCGCTGCGCGAGCAGGGTCACGAGGTCGTTGAGCAGTTCTATGAGCCGGATCAGCTCGGCGCTGCTCTGAAGGATTTTGACGCGGTCGTCGTCCGCTCCAAGACGAAGGTTCGCGCCAACCACATCGACGAGGCCAAGGAGGGCAAGCTGAAGCTCATCATCCGCGGCGGCGTCGGCGTCGACAACATCGACGTGAAATATGCCGAATCCTGCGGCATCGCCGTGAGAAACACGCCGAAGGCCTCCTCGCAGTCCGTTGCGGAGCTGGCTATGGCGCATATGTTCTCTTGCGCGCGCTTCATCTCCGTCGCCGGCGCGACCATGCGCGAGGGCAAATGGGAGAAGAAGGCCTACGGCAAGGGCATCGAGCTGCAGGGCAAGACCCTCGGCATCGTCGGCTTCGGCCGCATCGGTCAGCACCTCGGCGTGATGGCCAAGGCGATCGGCATGACCGTTCTCGCGTTCGACATTTACCATATCCCCGGCATCGAGGAGCAGCTCGGCATTCCGTATGTTGAGATGGACGAGCTGCTGGCCAAGTCGGACTTTGTCTCCGTCCATGCCCCGGCGGTCGACGGCGGCGCGCTCATCAACGCCGATTCCATCGCCAAGATGAAGGACGGCGTGTGCATCATCAACACCTCTCGCGGCTCGAATGTCGACGAGGACGCGCTGCTTGCTGCCCTCGAGAGCGGCAAGGTGCGGGCGGCCGGTCTGGACGTCTGGGCGTCTGAGCCTGCCACCAACAAGGCGCTTTACAGTCACCCGATGGTCTCCTGCACGCCGCACATCGGCGCAGCCACGCAGGAGGCGCAGAAGCGCATCGGCACGGAGATCGTCTCCATCATCGAAGGCTTCGGGAAATAAAAGGATTATGAGGGTCGCATAACGCGACCCTCAAATCGATAAAAAAGGTTAGGAGAACAAGCATGAACGCATACATTGAACGTGTTATTGCAAATGTCAAGGCAAAGCATTCCGGCGAACCCGAGTTTGTGCAGACCGTCGAGGAGGTGCTCTCCTCCCTGTCGCCCGTCATCGACGCGCACCCCGAATACGAAAAGGTCGATCTGCTCAGCCGCATGGTCGAGCCGGAGCGTATGTTCACCTTCCGCGTTGTCTGGATGGACGACAACGGCGGCTATCACACCAACACCGGCTACCGCTGCCAGTTCAACGGCGCGATCGGACCGTATAAGGGCGGTCTGCGCTTCCAGAAGAATGTCTATCCCGGCATCATCAAGTTCCTCGGCTTCGAGCAGGTGTTTAAGAACAGCCTGACGGGGCTTCCCATCGGCGGCGGCAAGGGCGGCTCGGATTTTGACCCGACGGGCAAATCCGACGCGGAGATCATGCGCTTCTGCCAGAGCTTTATGACGGCGCTGTACCGTTACATCGGGCCGGACTGCGACGTTCCGGCAGGCGACATGGGCGTCGGCGGCCGCGAGATCGGCTATCTTTTCGGCCAGTATCGCCGCCTCAAGGGTGTCTGGGAGAACGGCGTGCTGACCGGCAAGGGTCAGACCTACGGCGGCTCTCTGATCCGCCCCGAGGCCACCGGCTACGGCGCGGTCTACTATCTCAACGAGGTGCTCAAGCACGAGGGCGAGACGCTCGAGGGCAAGACCATTGCCTGCGCGGGCTTCGGCAACGTTACCTGGGGCATCTGCAAGAAGGCCACCGCGCTCGGCGCGAAGGTCGTCACGCTGTCCGGCCCGGACGGCTACGTCTACGACCCGGACGGCGTCGTGACCGAGGAGAAGATCAACTATCTCGTCGAGATGCGCGCCTCCAACCGCAACCGCGTGCAGGATTATGCCGATAAATTCGGCGTCGAGTTCCACGCGGGCGAAAAGCCGTGGGGCGTTCAGGTCGACATCGTGATGCCGTCGGCCATGCAGAACGACGTCAAGATGGAATCCGCCGAGAAGATCGCCGCCTGCGGCGCGAAATACTACATCGAGGTCGCCAATATGCCGACCACGAACGACGCGCTGAGCTATCTGCGCGCGCAGAAGCACATGATCGTCGCTCCGTCGAAGGCCGTTAACGCCGGCGGCGTCGGCGTCTCCGCGCTCGAGATGGCGCAGAACTCCGAGCGTCTGGTCTGGACGTCGGAAGAGGTCGACGCCCAGCTGCACCGCATGATGGAGAACATCCACCGCGCCTCGGCCGAGGCTGCGGAGGAATATGGCCTCGGCTACGATCTCGTCGCCGGCGCGAACATCGCGGGCTTCAAGAAGGTCGCGACCGCCATGATGGAGCAGGGCGCCTTCTGACGATCCCCGCAAGCGTCCGGTCGGAACGCTCCTCCGTTGACGGCTCTGCCAGATCGGAACGGCGCCTTCCGAGCCCAGCTCAAGCACAAAACCCCGCCGGAAATGCTCCGGCGGGGTTTTTTCAGACGTTTCGTTCCGAAAATTGTTCCGTTTTCCCGCAAAACCGATCAGTTTTGTCATTGCGAGGAGCGAAGCGACGCGGCAATCTTGAACGAAACGATTTGCCATTCCGTAACGAACTATGGTTGAGCAGAACGAAACAGAGCCTTGGAACGAAGAAAGAGGAAGCGGAACGAAGCGGCAAATCTCACCCTTTTTTATTATAGGTATTCCTTTTTGCTTCGCGCTCCCGTGCTTCGCCACGGGATGCCATACCTTCGGCTTTCAGATTGCCACGGCCGCGCTGCGGCCTCGCAATGACACGAAAATTGAGACGTTTTTTACTTGCTGCGCAGGGTTTTTGTCGCGGTTCATGTCGGATTTCAAGCTTTGATCGCGCCGAGGCGCACCAAAGCCGGCAGGAAGCCGGTCGGGTATGGCCGTATAACAATCCCGGGACTCGGCACGGTGCCGCACCCCGGGATTGTTTATCAAACCGAAAGCGCTTCGTCAGGACTCGACATCAGAGGCGCGCGGCGCGCAGGACGGCGCGGCGGCTGAGGGGCGCGCTGTCTGTCGGCAGCTCCGTGAAGCGCTCGGCGGACGGGCGCAGCAGCTCGGCCGTGACGCTTGCGCGCTCGGAGATGCCCCGCGGGAGCAGCCCGCTTCGAATGCACCACGCCATGGCGCCGCTGTAGCGGCTGCGGAAGGCGCGGTCGCCGGTCTGAAGCGCGGCGAGGCGTTCGTCGACGGCCGCCTCACGCGGGGCGAGCAGCATCGCAAGCTCCCCGGCGGTCATCGGCTTGTCCGGCTGGAGCGTGTTGTCGGAATAGACCACGGCGCGCGTCCTTTGCAGCGCGCAGAAGGTGTTGAAATCCGGGTCATCCCGGCCGACGTCGGCAAAGGGCGAATGGCGCTCGAGCAGCTCCTGCACGGTCACGACGCGATAGTCCGCGTCCGTCAGCAGCTCGAGCTGGCGGCGCAGACCGGCCGCGACGGGCGTTCGCTTGGCCATGTTGCAGCCGTCCTTTTGAAAAATGATCTGGCCGCAGAAGAAATCCGGATCCTCCGCGAGCTTTTTCTGCATGGGCGTGACCATCTCGTCAAGCTCGGCCGCGACGGGATCCTCCGCATGGGACGGGAGCCAGCCCGCGCCGTCGAAGCTCGCGGCGAGATAGAGATAGCCCATGCGGTCGTAAGCGTCGTAGGACGTGAAGCGCTTGTCGATGCGGTCAACGTAGTGCGGCGGCCTGCTCATCGTCATGCGGTAGCCGTGGCTTTGCAGCAGACGGTCGAGCTTTGTCAGATCGTCGAGCACGGCGTCGAGCGAGCCGAGCACATGGCGCTTGCCGTAGACATAGGGCTTTTTGCCGAACAGGGCGTGGCGGTAGCCGTGGTTTGTGATCTGGTGCCCCTCGCGGATGATGCGCTCGAGCAGCTCGGGGCAGTTTTGCGCGCCGCCGTGGGCGTCCTGCCCGAAGCAGGGGTAGTGGTCGTAGGCCGTGCCGCCCCACGTCGGGCTTCCCACCGGGCCGCAAACGTCTGGGTAGTTGCCGGAGGTGTCGCCGACAACGTCAAAGGTGCCCTTGGCGCCGAATTCGTCGAGAATGTCGAGCAGCACATCCGTCAGGGCGCGGCCGCCGAAGGCATCCGGGGACGCCGGAAGCGCCGTCGGACCGTCGTCAAAGGTCATGGCGCAGACGCGCTCGTCGGTCTTTACGCGCTCGATGCGCCGCGTGTAGCTGACGCTGCATTTCGGCTCCGGCAGGAGCACGCGCTTGGCAAAGCGCTTTACTTTTTTTCCGATGCGGACGAAGGTACTCATGTTCCACCTCTCAGATTGCGCAGGGCGCAGACGGCGGCGTAGGGCAGCCATTTCAGATAGGCGCCGACGCCGGATTTTTTCTTTCTCAGGTAGGTCAGACGGCTGCGCGCAAAGGCAAGCTGCTTGCAGCGCGCGCAGAACAGACCGTCCGGGTCGGCCAGCGCCGCCCGCAGCGCGGGGACGCTCAGCGTCTCGGCTCGCACGGCGATCCATGCGCGGCCGACCTCGGAGGGCTGGTGCGCGTCGCTTCCGGCGGTTTGCAGCAGCCCGAGGCGCACGGCCTCGGCCTCGGCCAGACGGTTCGCATTGCGTCGTTTTTTTGTGGCGCGGCAGTTGCGCGTTTCGAGCGCGTCGAGACGGTCGCTAACGGCATCGAGCTGCGCGGAAATCTCCGCCTCGGTGTGCTGCGTCAGCTCGAAGGGGTGCGCCAGCACGCAAAGCCCGCCGGCCGCGCGGATGGCCTCGACGGCCTCGGCGAAGCGCACGCGCCCCGTCTCCTCGCCCGGGCAGCGGCAGGGCGCCTGCAAAAACAGCCCCAGCAGGTGGCCGCACTCGGTGGAGTACTCCACGCCGGGGATCAGGAGCACGCCCTCGCGCACGGGATGCGCGAACACGTCCCCGGAGGCGCAGCGGTTGTGGTCGCACACGGCCAGCGCGTCGACGCCCCGCCGCTTGGCGGCCGCGGCGGCCTGCGCAAGCGTCATGCGGCTGTCCGGCGAGGCCTCCGTGTGAATATGCAGATCCAGCTTAAATCGGGTCATGCGTGGGTTCCTTTCCGAAGGGTCTGACGCAGATAGCGCCAGAAGGGTCGTTGGTCGCGGAAGCGGAAGAGCGCCTCCTGCGCGCGAAATACGTCGGCAAGGCCGGACGCAGCGACGCGCAGATGCCCCTTCTTCAGGTGCGCAAGGATGCTGAGCGTGTCGTTGAGCGCAAAGCGCATCCGCCTGCCGCGGCGGTAGGCGTCGTCGGGGCGGGGAAAGACCTCGCCGGAGGCGGCGCGGACATAGTCCTCGGCAAAGCGGCTCCCGGCGGCCTCGGTCAGCGGGAAGCTGCCCCAGACGCGCGGGTTGATCTCCAGCACGCGCTCGCCCTTGAACTCGACCATCGCAATGCCGACAAAATGCAGCGCTTGCAGCAGGGAGACGGCCTGCGCGACCTTTTTTTCGTCATATATGCTGATGCAGCAGGCGGACGGCCCGCCGCTGATCGGGTATTCGCGGATGCGCCGGTGACAGAAAACGCTGACCGGACGGCTCTCGGCATCCATCACGAGGCAGACGCCGCAGCCGTCGCCCTCGGCCAGCTCCTGAACGAGGCACTGCGGGTCGAGAGCGGACATGCGCGCCCAAGCGGCGTCGAACTCGGCCGCATTGCGCGCGACGGCGTAGCGCTGCTCGGCGTGCAGCCCCAGCTTCTCGCCGCAGCGCGGCTTGAGAATGACCGGAAAGACCGGCTGCTCGCCCGAGGCGACGTCAAACTCGCGCGGCGTCGGCACGCCGCATGCTCGCGCGGCGCGGGCGACGGCACGCTTGTCGTTCGCAGAATCCAGAATTTCGGGATCGGCGACGAGAAAATCGCAGACCCTTTGAAACTCCGCCCGGTGCGCCGCAAGAACGCCGAGCGTATCGGCGCCGATGGGGAAGAGCGCGGGGCGCTCGGCCTGCGCGCGGCAGAGGGCGAGCAGCCGGCCGGCATAGGCTGCGTCGTGCACCGAGCCGTCCAGCCGGACGCATTCGTCCACGCTGCGGCAGACAAAGGCGGGCGGGTCGAGCGGGGACTCGGCCGCGGTCTGCACGGCGAGCACGCGGTAGCCGGCGCGCTTTAACGGACGAATGACCGCCATGGCCGTGCGATAACGAACGTCGGTTACAAGCACAGTGCGCATAGCGGTCATTCCTTTCGGTTATTCGGCGGAGATCAGGAAGTAATAGACCGGCTGGCCGCCGTCCATCACCGTGATCTCGGCGTTCGGGCAGGCAGACGAGAAGATCGCGGCGGCGCTGTGCGCCTGCTCCTCGTTCGTGTCTGCGCCGTAGAAGATCGTGATAAATTCCTTGCCCTCGTTGTTCAGCCGCTCGGCCATGCGGCGCAGCAGGGCGTCCATGTCGGTGTCGTTTCCGAACAGCGCGCCGCCGTTGAGCGCAAGATATTCCCCGGCGTGGATGTCGTGGCCGTCAAAGTCGGAATCCCGCGCGGCATAGGTCAGCTGCATGGTCGTGACGTTTTTCATCGCCTCGCGCATGGCGGCGGCGTTGCTGTCCTCCCCGGCGTCGGGGTCAAAGACCAGCATGGCCGAGATACCCTGCGGCACGGTCTTGCTCGGGATCACGACGACCTTTTTCTCGGTCAGCGGCTGCACCTGCTCGGCGGCCATGATGATGTTTTTGTTGTTCGGGAAGACAAAGACCACCTCGGCGGGCGTCGCGTTGACCTTCTCGAGAATGTCCTGCGTGGAGGGGTTCATCGTCTGGCCGCCGGAGATGATGTTGTCGGCGCCCAGCTCGCGGAAGGCGTTGGCCAGCCCCTTGCCGGCGCAGACGGCGACCATGCCGTAGTGCTTCTCGGGGGCGGCGACGGCCGGCTCGGCGTTCTCAAGCTCCTGCTCGAGTTGCTCAAGGTCGTCGGTGCTGCGGGCGGCGTGGCCGGCGGCAAGATCGTCGTGCTGCATCTGCATGTTCTCGATCTTGGCAAGCTCCAGCGTGCCGTATTTCTGCGACTCGGTCAGCGCCGCGCCGGGAATGTTCGTGTGCACATGCACCTTGAAGGCCTCGTCGTCCTCGCCGATGACGATGCTGTCGCCGATCGTGTCAAGGTAGCGGCGCAGGGGCGTCAGATCAACGTCCTCCTCAAATTTGCGGACGATATAGACGGTGTCGAAGGCGAAGGTGATGTCGCCGGTGTCGAATTCGTTGAAATCCGCCTGCTCCTTGACCTCGGAGGAGGCGGTCGGCGCGGCGATCTCCTTGCCCTGCGCCACGTCGAGCATGGCCTGAAGCACATAGACCCAGCCCTTGCCGCCCGCGTCGACCACGCCGGCCTTCTTGAGCACCGGGTTTTGCTCGACCGTCTCGGCCAGCGCCCCGGTCGCGCCGTCAATGGCGACGGTCAGCACGGTTTCGAAGCACGGCTCGTCGACCTCGACGGCCTGCTCGGCGGCAATGCGGGCGACGGTCAGAATCGTGCCCTCCTTGGGCTTCATAACCGCCTTGTACGCCTTGCCGGCCTGAAGCGCGGCGGCGAGCTGACGGCCGTCGCATTCCTCCAGCCCCTTGAGGCTGCGCGAGAAGCCGCGGAACAGCAGCGAAAGAATGACGCCGGAGTTACCGCGCGCGCCGCGCAGCATCGCCGAGGCGGTGGCGTCGGCGACCTTCGTGAGCGTCGGCTCGTGCAGCTTGCGCAGATCGGCGGCGGCGGCGTTGAGCGTCATGCTCATGTTTGTTCCGGTGTCCCCGTCGGGCACCGGGAAAACGTTCAGCTCGTTGATCTGCTGCTTATGCTGCTCGACGATGGCGGCAGCTCCGCAGATCATTTTTTGCAGCTGCGAGCCCTGAATTGTCTCTGTCAATTTGTGCACCTGCCTCTCAGTCAATGACCATCGAGTCCACGTAGATCGTGACGTCGCGGACTTGGATGTCGGTCTGCTTGCAGACCATATAGCGCACCTCGGAGATGATGGAGTCTCCGACTGCGGAAAGGTTCACGCCCCGGTCGACCATGATGTGAAGCTCAATGGAGAGCGTGCCGTCCTCGTTCGTCTCGACGCGGACGCCTTTGCCCATGGACTCCAGACGGAGCAGGTGCACCAGCCCGTCTTTGACCGAACGGATCGCCATGCCTTTGACGCCGAAGCAGTTGGTTGCGGCGTTTCCGGCGATCTTCGTGAATACGTTGTTGCCGACAGCAATGCTGCCGAGCTCATTTTCGCGGCGAATCATGAGAAATCCTCCTTAAAAGCAAAGTGGTTCGGGGGCTCAGAGCATACTCTCTTCCCAGCAGGCGGGCGCCTTCAGCCCCAGCAGGGTCGCGACGGTCGGCGCGACGTTGGCCAGACCGAAATGCCCCTCCTTGATGGTGTGCTGCACACCCGGATCATAGATGATGAACGGAACGGGGTTCAGGCTGTGCGCCGTGCGCACGGAGGTCTTGCCCTTCTTGGTCTCGGTCATCTGGTCGGCGTTGCCGTGGTCGGCGGTG
>URLT01000041.1 GCA_900548795.1 uncultured Eubacteriales bacterium | reverse complement strand
GTCTCCGCCATGAAGGGCGTCGCCTCCGGCGTGGACAGCTCCCTGAAGCTCTATGATCTGACGCATGAGATCCCCGCCTACAGCATTTGGGACGCGGCTTACCGCCTGTTCCAGACGATCGAATATTGGCCCGAGGGAACGGTTTTTGTTTCGGTCGTTGATCCCGGCGTGGGCAGCGACAGAAAATCCGTCGTTGCCAAGACCGGAAACGGCCAGTACATCGTGACGCCGGACAACGGCACGCTGACGCTGGTCGCAGAAAAATTCGGCATCGAAGAGGTTCGCATCATCGACGAGACGATCAACCGCCGCCCGAGCAACGGAAACCCCTACACCTTCCACGGCAGAGATGTATACGCCTACACCGGCGCGCGGCTCGCCAGCGGAACGATCCGCTTCGAGGGCGTCGGCGACAAGGTCGAGGATATCGTCCTGCTGCCCTATCAGCAGGCGGCCTATGAGGACGGCGTTCTGAAGGGCAACATCCCCGCGCTGGATGTTCAGTACGGTAATGTCTGGACGAATATTTCCTTTGAGACGGCCAATTTGATGGGCATTTCTGTCGGAGAAACCTATAACATTACCATCTACGAGGATGGCAAGGCCGTGTTCAAGGGGGATATCCCCTATGTCAACACCTACAGCGACGTGCCGGAGGGCGAGCCTCTGATGTACTTCAACAGCCTGAATTGCCTGTCGCTTGCGATCAATATGGGCAGCTTTGCCAATGAGCACGGCGTTTCCTACGGCAACTCGTGGACGATCGAGGTCAGACCGGCGAAATAAGAGAAAAAAGCATGTCCCGTTCCTCCCATCAGGATGTGCCGGCCGGGGTCGGAAGTAATTCCGACCCCGGCTCAGCGTGTCGAAAAGCCTTTGCCGGCACGCTGGCAGAATGCATAATCAATATCCGGAAGACAAGCAACTCGCGTCCGTCGGCGTACATAGGTACGGGGACGTTTGCGAGCGCCGCCGGTGGCGAATGCAGCGAGCAAAAAGGAGTGGCAGCGGTCAAAATTTGAAGCCGCCGCAAGCGCGGCGCACAAATTTTGGGCACCGCAACAGGGAGGACGCGAGTTGCGCAGTACCCGCAATGGGTATGCCGCATCCGTAGCGCTCCTCGCTCCGCGTCGTCGCTGACGGCTGCGCAGGAAATCAAAATCCTTGCGAAGCAAGCAATTTGTTCTCTAAAACATTCAAAATTCGCTTGTGATTTATAATCGATCCGGTTTCGTAAAACGTTTCTTATTTGTTGACTGATTTTGACGGTTTCGGACTTTTTTGACAGTCTGGCACGCCCCGGCTGCACGCCCGGGGCGTGTGTTTCCTTTCGGAAATTTCGTGCTGGAAAAAGTCGTGGATTCGTGGTATAGTATCTCTCGCAGCCTTGCATTGCTCAGAAAGGAGCCTTCGGAGGGTTATCAATATGACAAGATCGATCAACGGCAGGAGCGGCGGGATCCGGATGACGGACGGCTCTCTGTGGAAAAATATGCTTTTGCTCAGCATTCCGCTGATGCTCTCTCAGCTGCTGCAGGTGCTTTTCAACATGGCAGACGTGGCGGTCGTCGGCAAATTTTCAAGCGCAGAGGCCTTGGGCGCGGTCGGCTCGACCACGATTCTGGTATCCCTTTTCACGGGCTTTCTGATCGGGATGGGGAGCGCTGTGAACGTCCGCGTCGCGCTTTGCCTGGGCGCCCGGGATCAGACGCGCACGTCAGCGGCCATCCGCACCGCATTTGTGCTCTGCCTTGCGACGGGCTGCATCATCATGGTGCTCTGCCTCATCTCCGCGCGGTTTATGCTCGAGCTGCTGGGCACAAAGGACGACCTGATCGAGGGCGCGGAGCTTTATTTCCGCATCTATGCGCTCGGTATGCCGGCGCTCGGCATCTTCAATTTCGGCAACGGCGTGCTCAGTGCGAACGGCGATACGAAGCGCCCGCTGATCTATCTTCTGATCGCGGGCATTCTGAACGTGATCCTCAATCTGGTTTTCGTCATCGTCTGCGGCATGGCGGAGGACGGCGTTGCGCTCTCCAGCATCATCACGCAGTATGTCTCGGCGCTGCTCATCCTGATCCGCATGGGTCGACAGAAGGATAGCTGCACCTTCCGCCTGCGGGATTTGAAAAACGGGCTGGATCGATCCGAGGAGAAACGCATTCTCGGCTTAGGCATTCCGGCCGGACTCCAGAATGCTGTTTTTGCGGTCGCCAACCTGTTCATACAGGGCGCGGTCAATTCCTTCGATTCGGTCATGGTCGAGGGAAACGCCGCAGCCGCGAATGCCGATTCAGTTATCTATAATATCATGGCTGCCTTCTATACCGCCAGCGCGACCTTTATGGGGCAGAATTTGGGCGCGGGCAAGCGTGACCGTGTGCTGAAAAGCTACTTTGTCGGGATCGTCTATTCCTTTACGGCGGGCGCGGTGCTCGGCGGGCTGCTGTTCCTGTTCGGCAGGGAGTTCCTGTCCCTGTTTGCCAATGACGAAGCGGTCATTGCAGCGGGTCTGCAGCGCACAAAAATCATGTGCTTTTCCTATGCGGTCAGCGCGTTTATGGATTGCTCGATCGCGGCCTGCCGCGGCATCGGAAAAAGCCTTGCGCCGACGGTCATCGTCATTCTCGGCTCGTGTGTTTTCCGCGTGATCTGGATCTATACCGTGTTCGCTCATTTCCACACCATTCCGTCGCTGTACCTGCTGTATATTTTTTCTTGGACCATTACGTCGCTCGCGGAGATCGCATACTTCGCTGTCAGCTATAAAAAGCTCGATGCCGCGCGAGCATCGCGGATATGAGCAGGTCAGGAGCTTCATAAAGCACGCAAACCCCGCTGCCCGGAATTTTTCCGCAGCGGGGCTTTCCTTTGCGGAAACGCCCTGCATCAAGCGCCTTTTTGGCAAAGAAACGGTCAAACGTCATTCTGTCAGCGTGTTCAAGCCCGCGTCATCGGTCGGCGGCACACGGCCGGCGGGCTTCATTTTGTCACGAAATGGCGGTTGCAAGCGGGGCAAAGCCGTGCTATAATAAAGTGATAAAAATCCGACAAACCGTCTATGGAGAATCATTCATGCGAAATACCATTTTGGTGCGCGGCGCCAGAGAAAACAACCTGAAAAATGTGGACGTGGAGATCCCGCGCGACGCCCTGTGCGTGTTCACGGGGCTTTCCGGCTCGGGGAAATCGTCGCTGGCCTTCGACACGATCTATGCCGAGGGGCGGCGGCGCTACGTCGAGTCGCTTTCTGCCTATGTGCGTCAGTTTTTGGGGCAAATGGACAAGCCGGATGTGGACATGATCGAGGGGCTTTCGCCCGCCATATCCATCGACCAGAAGACCACGTCGAAGAATCCGCGCTCGACCGTCGGCACGGTGACGGAGATCTATGACTATCTGCGTCTGCTCTGGGCGCGGGTCGGCACGCCGCACTGCCCGAGGTGCGGGCGCGAGATCAAGCGGCAGAGCGTCGACCAGATCGTCGACCGCGTGCTCGAGCTGCCGGAGGGCACGCGCTTTGAGGTGCTCGCGCCGGTGATCCGCGGCAAAAAGGGCGAGCACGTCAAGGTGCTCGAGGGCGCGCGGCGCAGCGGCTTTGCCCGCGTGCGCGTCGACGGAAGCCTCTACGATCTGAGCGAGGAGATCTCGCTTGAAAAGAACAAAAAGCACTTCATCGAGCTGGTGGTCGACCGGCTGATCCGGCGCGGCGACATGATGCGTCGTCTGACGGATTCCGTCGAGACCGCGCTGGCGCATGGGGACGGCGTGGTCATCATCCACGAGGTCGACAACGACCGCGAGACGCCCTATTCCAGAAACTACGCCTGCGACGAATGCGGCATTTCCATCCCCGAGCTTTCGCCGCGCCTGTTTTCGTTCAACAATCCAATGGGCGCCTGCCCGGAGTGCTCCGGACTGGGCTACCGGCTCAAGGCTGACCCGGAGCTGATCATCCCGGATCCGAAAAAATCGATCTATGACGGCGGCATCGAGGCCAGCGGCTGGGGAAACATCCGCAGCGACTCCATTGCGCGGATGTATTTCGAGGCCTTGGCTCAAAAATACCGTTTCGACCTGCACGCGCCGATCGAAAGCCTGCCGGACGAGGCCATGAAGGTCATTCTCTTCGGCACGGGCGGGGAAAAGCTGCAGCTTCGCTATGAGCGCGGCAACGGACGCGGGACGCTCGAGCAGGCGTTCGAGGGCATCCTCCCAAATCTTGAGCGCCGCTTCCGCGAGACGCAGTCCGACGCCATGCGCAAGGAGCTGGAGGAATATATGTCGACCTCGCCCTGCCCGCACTGCCGCGGGGAGCGCTTGTCCGACATCGCGCGCGCAGTCACAGTCGGCGGCCTGTCCATCACGCAGTTCTGCGGTCTCTCTGTCAGCAGGGAGATGGAATTCCTCGACGGGCTCCGACTCGATGGCGCGCAGGCCGTGATCGCCGAGCCGATCCTCAAGGAGCTTCGCGGCCGCCTCGGCTTTCTGCAGAGCGTCGGCCTGCAATATCTGACGCTCTCGCGCTCGGCCGGGACGCTCTCCGGCGGCGAGGCGCAGCGTATCCGTCTGGCTACGCAGATCGGCGCGTCGCTGATGGGCGTGCTGTATATCCTCGACGAGCCGAGCATCGGCCTGCATCAGCGCGACAACGACAAGCTGCTCAGCACGCTTCGCCGCCTACGAGACCTCGGCAATACGCTCATCGTCGTCGAGCACGACGAGGACACGATGCGCGCGGCGGATTATATCGTCGACGTCGGCCCCGGCGCGGGCATCCACGGCGGCGAGATCGTCGCCTGCGGCACCCTTCAGCAGATCATGGACAGCCCGCGCAGCATCACGGGGCAGTATCTCTCCGGCAAGCGGAGGATCCCCGTGCCGCAGACGCGGCGCGCCGGGAACGGGAGCGTGCTGCGCTTCCTCGGCTGCCGCGAGAACAACTTGCAGAACATCGACGCAGAGATCCCGCTCGGAACGTTCACCTGCGTGACCGGCGTTTCCGGCTCGGGCAAATCGTCGCTCGTCAACGAGATTATTGCCAAGCGGCTGGCCGTTTCGCTCAACCGCGCGAAGCTCCGTCCCGGAAAGCACGACGGCGTGGAGGGGCTCTCCGCGCTGGACAAGGTGATCGTGATCGATCAAAGCCCGATCGGCCGCACGCCGCGCTCCAATCCTGCGACCTACACCGGCTTGTTCAACGACATCCGCGACCTGTTTGCCTCCACGGCCTCGGCCAAGGAGCGCGGCTACGGGCCGGGGCGCTTCTCCTTCAACATCAAGGGCGGCCGATGCGAATCCTGCTGCGGCGACGGCCTCGTGAAGATCGAGATGCATTTTTTGCCCGACGTTTACGTTCCCTGCGAGGTCTGCCACGGCAAGCGCTATAACCGCGAGACGCTCGAGGTGCTCTATCGCGGCAAGTCGATCTCCGACGTGCTGGATATGACGGTCGATCAGGCGCTGGAGTTCTTTGAAAACCAGCCGAAGCTCCTGCGCAGGCTGCAAACGATCTCGCAGGTCGGCCTCGGCTATATCAAGCTGGGGCAAAGCTCCACGACGCTCTCCGGCGGCGAGGCACAGCGCGTGAAGCTCGCGACGGAGCTGGCGCGGCAGGCAACCGGCCGGACGCTTTATATCCTCGACGAGCCGACCACCGGCCTGCATATGTACGACGTGCAGAAGCTTCTGGACGTGCTGCAGCAGCTCGTTGACTGCGGCAACACGGTGCTCGTAATTGAGCACAATTTGGATGTGATCAAATCCGCCGACCACCTGATCGACCTCGGGCCGGAGGGCGGCGACGGCGGCGGCACGATTGTTGCCGCGGGAACGCCCGAGGAGGTCGCGCAGTGCGCGGCGTCCTACACGGGGCAGTACCTCAAGCCCTATCTGGAAAGGGGATAAGCCATGGATCGACTGAGCCGCCGTTTTCTGACTCGCAGTCCCGACGCAATGACGGACGCAGAGCTGCTCGAGCTGCTGCTGCGCTGCGTCGGGGGAGACGCCGCGCGGCAGGCAAAGAGCCTGACGGAGTTCTTTCCCAATCTGGCCGCGATCTTTGAGGCTACGGCGGAGGATCTGCGCGCCGTCGAGGGGATCGACGAGGAGGCCATTGTGCTGCTTCGGCTCGTCCCGGAGCTGCATCGGCGCTATTTCCTCTCGCGGGCGCATGTGGAGCGCGTGCTGCTCGACAGCGCGTCTTACGGCACCTATCTTCTTCCCTATTTTTACGGCGCACGCGACGAGTTGCTCTATCTGCTCTGCCTAGACGGAGCCGGGCACGTGCTCGGCTGCCGCAGACTGGGGCAGGGGAGCGCAAACAGCGCCGAGGTGCCGGTGCGCCGGATGGTGCAGGAGGCGCTCAGCCTGAACGCGACCGGCGTCGTGCTGGCGCACAATCACCCGTCCGGCATCGCCTTGCCGTCGAAGGAGGACGTCGAGCTGACCCTGCGCCTGCGCGACGCGCTGGAGCTGATGAGCCTGTCGCTGCTCGACCACATCGTCGTGGCCGCGGACGATTTCGTTTCCATGCGCGACAGCGGCTTTCTGCATGAGTTCTGAAAAAAGCGGCCTGTTCGGCCGCTTTTTCTTTATAGAAAATGGTAATAATGCGGAATATCCATATCGCGCAGGTGCCGCAGCTGCAAGATCAGCTCGCGGCAGCTTGCGCGATATTCCGTTGTCTCGTCCTCCTCGCCGTAGGTGCGAAGGTTGGAAAACGAGGTGTCGACCTCGTCGATCAGCGTGTGGCTCATCATGATGTGCAGCATTTTTTGCGCGCTGCGCCACCGCGCCTCGGCCTGACGGCTCTTCTCGAGCGCGGCCGGAAGATCGCCTGCGTCCAGCGCCTCGTCGGCCTGCTGCAGGAGCGTTTCCGACTCGCGGAGCGTCAGATTTGCCGCGACATTGCTCGCGATGCCCAGCGTCAGCAGCAGGGAGAGAATGCCGATGCCGATCCACAGATGCTTCATCCGATCACGTCCTCCCGTCTGATGAGATAGCCGTGCCCGGCCGTGTCGAGCGTGTAGAGCAGGGTGGTCTTGAGCGTGCAGCCCTGCTGCTCGAGCCGCCGGAGCAGCTCCGGGCGGCTCAGGCCGACCAGCGCCAGATTGTCCTCGAGCAGCTTGCCGCCCGTGATGAGCGTGATGGGCAGGCGCTCCTGCGCAACGCGCACGCCGAGATCCTTGGCCGTCGGCGGGCAGTCCTTGCTGTAAAGCAGGGTGGAGAGCTGTCCGTTTGTCTCGAGGATCGCATATTTGACCGTCGACAGGTCGAAAATGTCCTTTTCGCGCAGATGCATGGTCAGCTCGTCGAGGTTCACGCGCGTCTGACGCAGATTGCGCTCGAGGATTTTGCCGTTTTCGATCAGGATCACGGGCTTTCCGCAGAAAAGACGGCGCAGACCGATCGAGCGCATCGTAACGACGGAGAGGATCAGCTCCAGCCCCAGAATGACCAGGATCGGAACCAGACCCGAGAGCAGGGCAATGCCGTTGTCCTGCATCGGGATGGCCGCCAGATTGGCCAGCAGCATGGTCACAACGAACTCCGCCGGCTCCATCTCGCCGATTTGGCGCTTGCCCATCAGCCGCACCGAAAGCACCAGCACGAGGTAGAGCAAAAAAGTCCGCAAAAATGAGATCAGCATCGGGAGGCCTCCTTTTGCAATAGCATACCCGAATTTCGCGGCTTCTTGATAATAGAAATTGATAAATTTGTAGCAAATTTGTATAAATATGCCTGACAAGGACAGATGTTCTTTGGACACGCCTATGAAATCGCCAGCAGGGCTTGATTTTTGGCAGAAAAATGTGTAAAATTGACATCAATCATTCAAAAAGGGGGAGTGGAAGCAATGCTGACCACCGAACGATCCGTTTGCAGCGACGGCAACGCGCTGCCCGCGTGCTTCGGCACGAATGTTTTTACCAAGGAGGTCATGCGACAGCGGCTCCCCCAGAACGTTTACGAGGAGATCCTCTATGTTGAGAAGAACGGCGGCCAGATCTCCATGCGCGCCGCCGACATCGTCGCCAAGGCGATGATGCAGTGGGCGGTGGAAAAGGGCGCGACGCATTACACGCACTGGTTCCTGCCGCTGACCGGCGTCACGGCCGAGAAGCACGATTCCTTCCTCGCGCCCTCGGGCGAGACGGGCATCGCCATTCTCAAGCTGACCGGCAAGCAGCTCATCATGGGCGAGCCGGACGCGTCGTCCTTCCCGACGGGCGGTCTGCGCGCCACGCACTATGCCCGCGGCTACACCGCGTGGGACATCACCTCTCCGGCTTTTGTTAAGGAGATGGCCTGCGGCACGATCCTGTGCATTCCGACGGTCTTTCTGTCCTATACCGGCGAGGCGCTCGACAACAAGACCCCGCTGCTTCGCTCCATGGAGGCGCTTTCCTCTCAGGCCGTGCGCATTCTGCGCATCTTCGGCGATTCCGAGACGCGCAAGGTCATTCCGTCCGTCGGCGCCGAGCAGGAGTATTTCATCGTCGACCGGCAGAAATATTTGCGCCGCCGCGACCTGATCTACACCGGCAGAACGCTCTTCGGCGCGCCCGCGCCCAAGGGGCAGGAGCTGGAGGATCAGTATTTCGGCGTCATCCGCGAGCGCGTCGGCTCCTTTATGGCCGACCTGAACCGCGAGCTTTGGAAGATGGGCATCCCGGCGACCACGCAGCACAACGAGGTCGCCCCGGCGCAGCACGAATGCGCCCCGGTCTACTGCACCTGCAACGTCGCGGTCGACCAGAACCAGCTCATGATGGAGACAATGAAGCGCGTCGCCGGTCAGCACGGGCTGGTCTGCCTGCTGCACGAGAAGCCCTTCGCGGGCGTGAACGGCTCCGGCAAGCACAACAACTGGTCGATCTCGACCGATACCGGCAAGAACCTGCTCGAGCCGGGCTCCATGCCGAACGACAACCTGCAATTCCTTCTTGTTCTCTCGTGCATCATCAAGGCGGTCGACCGCCACGCCGACCTTCTGCGCATGACGGCTGCCTGCGTCGGCAACGACCAGCGCCTCGGCGCGGACGAGGCGCCTCCGGCCATCGTGTCGATCTTCCTCGGCGACCAGCTTGAGGACGTGGTCGAGCAGATCATTGAGAACGGCACGGCCGACGGCTGCATCAACGGCGCGCAGATCAACACCGGCGTCTCCACGCTGCCTCGCATCATGCAGGACGCGACCGACCGCAACCGCACCTCGCCCTTTGCCTTCACCGGCAACAAATTCGAGTTCCGCATGGTCGGCTCGTCCGACTGCATCGCCATTGCCAACACCGTGCTCAACACGATCATGGCGGAGGCCTTCGCGGAGGCCGCCGACGTGCTGGAAAAGAGCGACGACTGCATGGCGGACGTCAACCGCCTGATCGCCGAGAATCTGCGGCAGCATAAGCGCGTGATCTTCAACGGCAACGGCTACAGCGCCGAGTGGGTCGCGGAGGCGCAAAAGCGCGGACTGCCGAATCTGCCGAGCATGGTCGCGTCGATCCCGTCGCTGACGACAAAGAAGGCGGCGGAGCTGTTCTCGCGCTTCGGCGTGCTGACCGAGGTCGAGCTGGAGTCGAGAAGCGAGATCCTCTATGAGACCTATGCCAAGGTCACGAGCATCGAGGCGCGCACCATGATCCACATGGCGGCCAAGCACTATGTGCCCGCCGTCGTGCGCTACACGGCGCGGCTGAGCGACTCCATCTGCAAGGTGCGCAGCGCCTGCCCGACGGCGTGCGTCTCGGCGCAGGAGAAGCTGCTTCTGCGCGTGTCGGCGCTGCTGAACGAGGCCTTCGACGCGCTCAACGCGCTCAAGGAGCGCATGGCGCAGAGCGACGGCATCGAGGGCATGAAGGAGACGGCAATTTTCTGCCACGACTGCGTGAGCCCGGCAATGAAGGCGCTGCGCGACCCGATCGATCAGCTCGAGCTGCTGGTCGACAAGGATATTTGGCCGGTGCCGACCTACGGCGACCTGATGTTCGAGGTCTGATCCGTCCCAAAAAAGACTTGCTTTTTGAAAAACGCGTGTTATAATCCAAATAGTTTCGACAAGCGCTGGTGGAAACATCAGCGCTTGTGCTCGAAAGGAGGGAGCTTATGCGGAAAAAGGAGCCTCGGGTGCTGAGCGGCTGGTCGACGGCGGACTATCGAACGCTGCTGTGCTATGCGCTGCTTGCGCTTGCGCTGAATTTTACGGTCGAGCTGCTGGCGCGGCGCAATTTTTCCGACACCGTCGCCTTCCTGACCGGCAGGCCGCTGGTGTTTCTCTACGGTGCGCTGATCGTGTTCTTCACCCTGAGCCTTTCGATGCTGTTCCGCAAGCGGGTGTTTTTCGTCTGCCTTGCCGCCGTGTATTGGCTGGCGCTGGCGATCACGGATTTCATTCTCCTGCGCTTTCGCTCCATGCCGCTGACGGCGGCGGATATTTTCCTGATGTCCGCAACGCGGGATATTTTTGAAAAATATATGTCGCATTTCACGCTGCTGCTCGTCATGCTCGGCATCTCTGCAGCACTCGGCGCGGTTTTTTATCTGCTCCTGTCATCCAAAAGCCGGAAGCGCTCGTTTACCTTTTCCCTGACCTATGTGACGATGATCGGCCTTGCGCTGCTCTCGGCGACGCTCCTGATGCAGTCGAACGGGCGGATCGACCGGGCAAGCGGTTTTTCCAGCCTGCCGAAGGCCTATCATAAAAACGGCTTCTGCTACAGCTTCTCCGTGAGCCTGCTGACCGGCGGCGTGAACCAGCCGAAGGAGTATTCCAAGGAGAATGTGGAGGAGATCCTCGACGAGCAGACCGACCTTCCGCAGACCGCGCAGGCGCGGCCGAATATCGTCTTTGTGCAGATGGAGAGCTTCTTTGACGCGAACTATCTGAAGGAGTTGACCTTCTCAGAGAATCCCGTTCCGGTCTTTGAGGCGCTCAAGCGCAGCGGGCCGAGCGGTCTGCTGTCCGTTCCGGCCATCGGCGCGGGCACGGCCAACACGGAGTTCGAGGTGCTCACCGGGATGAATCTGGATCACTTCGGCGTCGGGGAGTACCCTTATATGACAACTGTCAATAAGGTCACGACCGAGTCCGTCGCGACGGTTTTGCAGGCGCTCGGCTATGCAACGCACGCCATCCACAACAACAACGCGACCTTTTATGACCGCAACATCGTCTATTCCAACCTGTCCTTTGAGACCTTCACCACGCTGGAATATATGAACGACGTGTCCTATAACCCCCTTGGCTGGGCGAGAGACAGCGTGCTGACCAACGAGATCCTCAAGGCGCTGCAATCGACCGAGGGGCAGGACTTCGTCTTCGGCGTCTCCGTGCAGGCGCACGGGAAATATCCGACCGTGCCCATCGAGGGCGCGCCGACCATTGCCGTCACCGGCATGGACGACAACGAGAGCCGCAAAAACGGGCTGGAATACTATCTCTACCAGCTCAAGGAGAGCGACGCCTTCCTCGGCGAGCTGACGCGCGCGCTGGCGAACTTTGACGAGCCGACCATCCTCGTGGTCTACGGCGACCATCTGCCGAGCTTCAACATCCAGCAGGAGGAGCTGTCCTGCGGCGACGTGCAGAGCACGGAGTATGCCGTCTGGGCGAACTATCCCATCGAGGCCGAGGATCGCGACCTGCAAACCTATCAGCTCGGCGCGTATATTCTCGAGCTGTGCGACATTCACGAGGGCGTCATCATGCGCCACCATCAGAGCTACGGCTTCCCGGAGGAGAACGAGGAATACGAGAGCAAGCTTGAGGCGCTCGAGTATGATATGCTCAGCGGCGACCGCTATTCGCTCGCCGGGCGTCCGCTTGAGCCGACGCAGCTCCGGTTCGGCGTCGAGGAGATCGTGCTGACGGCCGTGGTCGAGGATACGCAGGACACAGGCGGGTATTATATCCGCGGCGACCATTTCACGCCCTACAGCCGGGTCTACGTCAACGGCGCGCCCTATGAAACGGTCTTCCATTCCGAGGGGCTGCTCTATGTGCCGGAGCTGAATCCGCGAGACGGCGACCTCATCTGCGTTGCGCAGGTTTCCATCAGCGACGAGACGCAGATCCTCAGCCAAACCGGGATCTTTGAATGGAAGCAATAGGAGGAAAAATATGAATGAGCTTGAAGCGCTGCGCGAGCAGTTTCGCGGCGACCGCTTCGCAACCGAGCAGGCCGGGATCACGATCGACGAGGCGCGGGAGGGCTATGCGCTCTGCCGGATGCCGCTGACGCCGCTGCACCGCAACGCGCGCGGCACGCCCATGGGCGGCGCGATCTTCACGCTGGCGGATTTTGCCTCGGCCGTCGCGGCGAATTACGGCCTGACGGACACGACCGTGATCTCGCTGCACGCGGACATCACCTTCCTGACCGCCGCGCGGGGACAAACGCTCCTTGCTGAGGCAAGGCGCGTGCGCCACGGCCGGACGGTCACGTTCTACGAGGTGTCGGTGACGGACGAGCTGGGAACGCCGGTCGCGCGGGTCGGCATGAACGGCTACACCGTCAAGCGGTAGCCGAATCTAAGGAACCTCTGAATCGATCGTCTGCGGCGCTCAGCGGGTCTTTTGCCCTTGGGAACCTCTGAATCAATCAGCTGCGGCGCTCAGCGGGTCTTTTGCCCCAACTTATTGGTTTGAAAATTTTGAAATACGAAAAGGATTCCTGCAATTTCCAAACCTCAATTTGGAACAAAATCCCTCGCTGACCGCTCTTGCGATTGAATCAGAGGTTCCCTAAGAAAAAAGCCCTTGACTTTATTGATTAAAAGTGATAAAGTATGACATGAACAGAACGCAATGACGAAACCAAGTAACAGCGTGTGCAAGGGAAAGAGAGCTGCCGGGCGGTGCGAGGCAGCGCCGGAGCACGCTGCCAATACCTTTCCGAGCGGCTCTGCCGAAGCAGCAGTAGGCAGAGACGGGCGCGCCCGTTACAGCGCTGGATCCTTGATCCGCCGAGAACCAATAGAGGTGGTACCACGGGAATTTCTCGTCCTCTGCTAAGAAGCAGAGGGCGATTTTTTTGAAAGGAAGAGACAGAAACATGGTCATTACCGACTTGCTCGAGCGAAACGCGCGCCTCTACGGCGCGGAGACGGCGCTCGTCGAGATCAACCCCTCCGAGGAGCGCGACCGCGCCAAAACATGGCGCGAATTCAGCCTGATCGAAAATACCCGCCCCGATCTGCCGTATCGGCGCGAGATGAATTGGAGTCAATTTGACAAAAAAGCCAACCGCTTCGCAAATCTTCTGCTCAGCCGGGGCATCGAAAAGGGGCAGAAGGTCGGCATCCTGCTGATGAACTGTCTGGAGTGGCTGCCAGTTTATTTCGGCGCGCTCAAGGCCGGCGCCATTGCCGTGCCGATGAATTTCCGCTATTCCTCCGACGAGATCGCCTACTGCGCCGACCTTGCAGACGTTGAGGTGCTGGTCTTCGGCCCGGAATTCACCGAGCGCGTGCAGGCTGTGCTCCCGCAGCTTCCGCGCGTGAAGTATTTTTTCTATGTCGGGAAGAATCCCCCGGCCTTTGCCGAGGACTGCTTCCACCGGATGGGCTTCTGCGCCAACACCGTGCCGCCCGTCAGCCTGACCGAGGACGACCTTGCCGCGATTTATTTCTCCAGCGGCACGACGGGCTTCCCGAAGGCCATTTTGCATAACCACCGGGCGCTCTATCACGCCTGTCTGGTCGAGCAGAACCACCACGGCCAGACGCATGAGGACGTCTTTCTCTGCATCCCGCCGCTGTATCACACGGGCGCAAAGATGCACTGGTTCGGCAGCCTGCTCACGGGCGGCAAGGCTGTGCTCCTGCGCGGCGTGAAGCCGGAATGGATCCTCCGCGCCGTCACCGAGGAGCATTGCACCATCGTCTGGCTGCTCGTGCCGTGGGCGCAGGATCTGCTCGACGCGCTCGACTCCGGGCGCATCGACCTGAACCACTACATGCTCGAGCAGTGGCGTCTCATGCACATCGGCGCGCAGCCCGTTCCGCCCAGCCTCATTCACCGCTGGCTGCGCTATTTCCCCCATCATCAATACGACACGAACTACGGCCTGTCCGAGTCCATCGGCCCGGGCTGCGTCCACCTCGGCGTGGAGAACATCAACAAGGTCGGCGCCATCGGCGTCCCCGGCTTCGGCTGGGAGGCGAAGATCGTCGACGAGCAGGGCAATGAGGTCGAGGGGGAGCGCGTCGGCGAGCTGGCCGTTAAGGGGCCGGGCGTGATGCTCTGCTACTATAAGAATCCCGAGGCCACGGCCGAGGTGCTCAAGGACGGCTGGCTCTATACCGGCGACATGGCCAAGCGCGACGCCGACGGCTTCATCTACCTCGTTGACCGCAAAAAGGACGTTATCATCACCGGCGGCGAGAACCTCTATCCCGTGCAGATCGAGGATTTCCTGCGCGGCAACGACAAGATCAAGGACGCAGCGGTCATCGGCCTGCCCGAGCCGCGTCTGGGCGAGATCGCCGCAGCGATCATCGAGCTGAAGGACGGCGTCGAGGCCACGGAGGACGAGATCAACGAGTTCTGCAAGGGGCTTCCGCGCTATAAGCGCCCGAGAAGGATCCTTTTTGACAAGATCCCGCGCAATCCCACCGGAAAGATCGAAAAGCCGGTTCTGCGCGAGCGCTATCGTGCCGCGCGCATCGTCGAATCGCAGACGACCGAGTAAAAACCGCGCGAACCGGGGGAGAAAAAGGAGTTTACAATGAATTTGATTCTTGTTATAATGTTGGTAGCTTTTTTCGCCGTGCTGCTCGGCGTGGGGATTTTCTCGCGCCGCCACGCGCGCGACGTGAACGGCTTCGTCCTCGGCGGGCG
>URLT01000040.1 GCA_900548795.1 uncultured Eubacteriales bacterium | reverse complement strand
GCTTTTTATAGCGCCAACGGCGCGTCAGATTCTGCATGAGACGACGCAGCGTGCATTTGCACGATGCGAGTGTGCGCAGCACACGGGATTCTTGATTCAATATTTGAATCAAGAGCCCGTATCAGTTGTCCAAATCGTCCGCCGTGACGGCCTCATATTGCAGCCAGACATAATTTCCGTCTGTTAGCTGCACATTTCGCAGAACATCGCCCGTGGAAAGGGCGACCGCCAGCTCCATGATGCTCTCGGCCAGTCCGGCGGCATCGTTGCGGACGGTGCCCTTCAGCGTCCCCTCGCGCAGCGCCTCCAGCGCAGGCGGCGTGGCGTCCACGCCCACGATAAACGGCATGCTCGCCTTATCCAGCCCGGCCTCCGTGCAGGCGTCGATGGCGCCGAGCGCCATATCGTCGTTGTTGGCAAAGACCACCTCGATCTCATCTCCAAATGCTTGCAGCCACTGCCGCATTTGGATGCAGGCCTGCCCGCGCTGCCAGTTGGCCGCGTCGCTGGCCAGCTTATCCGTAGGCACGCCCGCCCCGACCAGCGTGGCGATGCTGTACTCCGTGCGCAGCAGGGCGTCCTGATGCCCCGGCTCGCCCTCGAGCATCACATATTGAAGCGCGCCGTCGCCGTTGCGATCGAGCGTCTGTCTGTGCTTCTTCCATGCGTCGAGCACCAGCTCGCCCTGCAAGACCCCGGCGTCTCCTGCAGGAAGCCCCACGTAGTACGCATGCTCCCAGCGAAGCAGATCCTCCTCCACCGGCTCGCGGTTGAAGAAGATCACCGGAACTCCGGCGGCCTGCGCCTTGTCGATGATCACGGCAGCGGCCGTGCGGTCGACAATGTTGACGCAGATCAGGTCGTAGCCGCGCTCAAGAAAGCGATCCACCTGCTCGTTCTGGGTGCCCTGACTTTCCTTGCCGTCGGCGATATACAGATTGATCTTGATATTCAGCGCCTGCTCCTTTTCGAGCGCCGCGCGCTGCAGCTCCTTGGCCACGGTCTCAATAAAGGTGTCCTCCTGCTGATACAGCGCGACCCCGATCCGCAGCGTTCTGGCCGGCTCCGCGTCCGTGCGGCAGGCCGGCAGCAGCGCCAGCAGCAGTGCCAGCGCGGCGATCAGGCAGCCGAGCTTTTTCATCGCATTCTCTCCTCTCATGTCACGGGGAACAGCAGCTTTTGATTGTCGCTGTCATACATGGTTTCCTTGCGGACGACCGAAAAGGCCACGGACGGGACGTCCGTCCAGCGCTCGTGCCGCGCCAGCGCCGCCGTGGCCTCCACCGCAAGATATCCGGCGGAGTAGGCATTGACCGCAGCAATGGCCGTAACGCGTCCCTTTTCCAGCGCGGCGGCAATGGCGGGCGTGGAACCGCAGCCGTAGAGCAGCGGAAAGCGCTTCTCTCCCCGCGCCAGCTCCGCCATATCCGCAAGCGCCGACGCCTCAAAGGCGATCACCGCGCTCGGGCGCTCCGCACCGGCGGCGTCATCCAGTGACGCGCTGTCGGCGCCCCATGCTCCGATGCGCACCTGTCGCCCTGCCTCCTCCAAAACCGCCCGCGCGGCATCGAGGCTTTCGCGCACCCCGTTGTCTCCGGGCAGACTGTCGAGCAGCAGCACCGTTTCCCCCGCGGGAACTCCGTTGAGCGCCGCCGCGCCCAGCGCCTCGCCCAGCGCTCTGTGATCCATGCTCACGGAGGCTGCGGCTCCCCACGCGGACATATCCGTCTCCACCGTGACGAGCGTCGTCTTTTCCGCCGCCGCAGAAACCGCGTCGCCGAGCGTCTCCCGGTCTGCCGGGATCAGCACGATGGCCTCCGCATCCTCCGCCTCGCGCTGCAAAAGCTGCGCCTGCTCGGCGGCGCCGTTGTCCTCCGAGGGGGTCAGGAAGCGCAGCTCGACGTTCAGATCCATCGCCGCCTGCTCCATGCCCTTGCGCATGGCCGAGACGGTGCCGTCGCCGTCGCGCAGAATGACGGACATCTCCAAAAGTGCGGGGCGGCGATGCTTCCCGCTGGGCGCAAAGGCCAGCAGCCAGAACAGCACGCTCAGGCCGATCAGGGGGAGCACAAGCTGCAACATAATTTTACGACTCACAGCTCTCCCTCCTTTCGATATTTCTGCGCGTCCTCTTCCTCCAGCGCGGGCAGGCAGATGCGCACGACCGTCCCGTTATCCGGCTCGCTGCGGATGCTCAGCCCATAGGCGGCGCCAAAGGTCAGCCGGATGCGCTGATGAACGTTGCGCAGGCCGATGCCGGAGCCCTTGGCCTTGGAGCATCTGCCGGGCTTCAGGAGCTGCTGCACCGTCTCGTCGGACATGCCCGGCCCGTTGTCCTCCACCTCAATGACCGCGTTTTCCCCTTCGCGGAACGCGCGGATGTGGATCTCTCCGTCTCCGTCGGCATATTCCATGCCGTGGTAGATCGCGTTTTCCAAGATCGGCTGGACGATCAGCTTGATCGTATAGAGCTTCTCGATCCCCGGCTCTGCGGAAATATCGACGGAAAATTTGTTTTTATAGCGCATTTTCTGGATGGTCAGGTAATTTCTGGCGTGCTCAAGCTCGTCGCCGATGGGGATGATGTTGCTCCCCTTGCTCAGCGAGATGCGGAAAAACCGCGCCAGCGCCGTCAGCATGACCACGGCCTCCTGCGTCCGCCCGTTCTCCGTCATCCAAACCACGCTGTCGAGCGTGTTATAGAGAAAATGCGGGTTGATCTGCGATTGCAGCACGTCCAGCTCGCTGCGGCGTTTTTCCTCCTCCTGCTGAATGACATCCTCCATCAGGTGGCGCATGGTCGAGACCATGGATTGCACGGAGTGGCTCAGATGCTCCACCTCATAAGGGCCGTCGACGTCAAAATCGGCAGTCTCCGCCCCCTTCTCGAGCTGTCGCACCGCAAGATCGAGCTTTTTCATCGGTGCGGTGATCCACTCCGAGAGGCGCAGATTCACGAACACCAGCAGGAATATGGACAGCGACACCACAAACAGCGCAAACAGCAGAAGCTGGCTGTAGTTATCGCGAAGCGACTCCGTCGGCGCCACGCCGACGAGCTTCCAGCCGGTGTAGCCCACCGTTTTCACCGTCACCTGCCGCCGCTGCGACCGGAACACCTCGGTGTAGGTTCCGTCGGAATATGCTGCGGCCGCTTGATTGTTCTCCTCAAGCAGTCCGGCATAGATCAATTGCTGGCGGGGATGGTAGATGATCTCTCCGTTTCCGTCGATCAGATAGAGATAGACCGTCGGAAAAGGAAACATCCTTGCAGATCTGCTCGATGCCGCTGAAATTCATATCCACCAGCAGCACGCCGCTGCGAATGACACCGCCGCCGGTCAGCTCCACATGGCGGCTGAGCGACACCACCCAGTGGTACCGCGAGTCGGGATCCTCGAACAGATTCTGCACATGGGGCGTGGAAAAATGCAGGTTTTCAATGCGCTCCATCGCCGCGGTGAACCACTCCTCGCGGCTGGGCGTGACACTGTTTTTCAGCTCCGTCAGGGGCGTGGCGGAGATCAGGCCGCCGTCGCTGTCAAACAACGCCAGAGACACCAGAACGTCCCGATCCTTGGCATAGAGCAGCTCCAGCGCGTCGCGCAGCTCCTGCTCCGTTCCGCTCTGCTCCAGATCGGCGTTTTTGATGACCCGGTAGTACACCGTGTCCGACACGCGCATCATGCTGCGCAGATAGCTATCGAGGTTCCAGTTCACCTGCTCGAGCACGCGTTGGCTCGTCTCCGCCGCCATTTCGTTGGCCGACGAGGAAAACCGCAGCAGCAGCGCCATGCCGAGAAACAGCATTCCGATCACTGCCACGGCAGTAAAGGCGATGGACAGGATGAGCTGAATGCTGGAGCGGTGATAAATTGTTTTCCATCTGGCTCTCAGGCCGGAAGGCTTCTTATCCACAGGCAGCTCCTCTCTGCGTCGCTTATTTTCCTTCGCTGCGGTACTTGGTCGGCGACATGCCAAAGTGCCGCTTAAACACATAGCTGAAATAATTGGCGTCCTCATAGCCGCACCGCTGAGCGATCAGATACGTCTTATCCTCCGTGCTTCGAATCGCCTCGGCGGCCGCCTGCATCCGCACGGTCGTGACGTAGGCCGTGAAGCTCGTGCCCGTTTCCCGCTTGAACAGCGTGGAAAAATAGGTCGGGCTCAGATGCAGATAGGCGCACAGCTTTTCCACCGACAGGTCGCTCTGCGCAAAATGCTGGCGAATGTACTCCTTGGCCGTCTCCACCGTTTGGCCGGCCGAGTCCGTCTGACGGCGGCGGATCAGCGTGCGCAGCCGCAGGCAGCGCGCCGCGCACCAGCCCTCCAGCTCGCCCAGCGCAGGGAGCTCGGAGTCCTGCATGGGAAGGGAAAAGTCGGTGCCGAAGACCTCCTCCACACTCACGCCGGAGCGGCGCGTCATCTTCAGAAGATGCGTCACAAGCTCCATAAGAAACAGGTGGTACTGTCCGGCGGAGGGGTTGGCTCTGTGGATTCTTCCGGCAAGCGCAGCCGCCGCCTCGCGCACCTCGGCCTCGTTCCCGAGCTTGATCGCCGCGGTCAGCGCCCGCTCGTCCGCCTCCTCAAAGGAGAGGACAGGGCCGCCGTCCGGCTCTAAATCTCCGATGTAGATGACCTGCCCGCGTCCGACCATCGAGCGGTATTCCAGCGCCGTTTTTGCCTCTGCGGCCGAGCGCGCCATGCCGGACAGCTTGCCGCAGGGCGCGCCTACGCCGACGGTCAGCGTCAGCCCGAGATAGGACGCAGCGAGCGTGCAGGCGCGGTCGAGTTCGCGGATCAGGTCGTAGACCGTGAATTCCGGCGACAGGGTGACGATCAGCGCCACCCAGTCGTTATACAGCGAGAGCCTGCACCGGTCGGCCGTCAGCGTCTCTTCAAGCAGGTTCTGGACGGACAGGGTGGTCATAGCGTTGCGGCAGTCGCTGCCGATGTAGGCCAGCCCGACCGCCCATTCCTCGCCCCGCAGAGCAATGTCCAGATGCGCCGCGCGCTCGCGTTCGGTGCCGGGCGCGATGCGCCCGTCGAGCAGATTGGCGTAAAACAGCTCGCGCAGGATGGGCAGGTTTTCCGTATAGCGGCTGCGAAGCAGCTCCACGTTGCGACGCTCCGCCCGGTCGTGATCCAGCTCCTGCTTCAGACGGCGCAGCACGGCGGACAGCTCGTCTGCATTGATGGGCTTGAGGATATACTCCACCACGTTCATCTGAATGGCCTGCTTCGCATATTCGAAGGCGTCGAAGCCGGAAAAGACCACGAAGCGCGCCGCGGGCAAACGGTCGGTCAGAATGCGGCAAAGCTCCAGCCCGTCCATGAACGGCATTTTGATGTCCGTGAGGATCACGTCGGGGCGCAGGCTCTCGGCCAGCTCCAGCGCGTCCTGCCCGTTGGCAGCCTCGCCCACCAGAGAAAAGCCCAGCCCGAGCCAGTCCATTTTCCGGCTTATGCCCTCGCGAATATCCTCCTCGTCGTCAACCAGCAGCACGCGGTACAGCTCCATGGCTCCCAGCTCCCTTCCCCGCCGGCTCGCTCTTGTTCGGCAGCGGTTTTTTTATTCGGTTCCATACGGTTATTATATCATACCGTCCCGAAAAAGCAAAGATGGCTCGCAAGCTGCGCGCCATCTTTGCATGGGAAGCTCTGATTCAATCGCAAGAGCGGTCAGCGAGGGATTTTGTTCCAAATTGAGGTTTGGAAATCGCAGGAATCCTTTACGTATTTCAAGATTTTCAAACCGATAAGTTGGGGCGAAAGACCCGCTGAGCGCCGCAGTCGATTGATCCAGAGGTTCCCTAAGGCTTATTTTTTGACAAGGTATTTCCGCATATCCAGCGCGCAGGCGAACAGGATAATGGCACCCTTGATGAGGTATTGCAGATCCTGCGGCACGCCGACCATGGTCAGGCCGACGAAGATCAGGCGCAGCATCAGCACGCCGATCACAATGCCTCTGATTTTGCCGATGCCGCCGACGAACGACACGCCGCCGATGACGCAGGCCGCAATGGCGTCAAGCTCATAGTTCAGACCCGTATTGGCCGTGTTGGAGCCGATACGCGCGCCCTCGATGAAGCCGGTGAAGCCGTACATGGCGCCGGCCAGCGCAAAGACGCCGATGGTGAGCAGGAAGACGTTGACGCCGGAGACTCTGGCAGCCTCCTCGTTGGAGCCAAGCGCGAACATGTTCTTGCCGAAGGTCGTTTTGTTCCACACAAACCACATCACTGCCGTCAGAACGATGGCGAAGAGCACATAGTTCGGGATCGGCGTGCCGCCAATGCTGAACAGGCTGCCCTTGACGAAGTTGGTGTAGGACGGGTCGAGGTTGGAGATGGCCATGCCCTTGTTGTTGCCCTGCTGGACATACAGAAGCAGGCCGGTGTACAGGATGAGCTGCGTGCCCAGCGTGACGATGAAGGGATGCAGCTTGAATTTTGCCACAAAGAAGCCGTTGAAGCAGCCGACCAGCGCGCCGATGAGCATGGCCATCAGGATGACCACAATAATGGGCAGCGTGCCGATCTCCGGCCACATCTTATTGGCAAGGTTTGCCGAGTTCTGGAGCAGGGACGCGGAGATGCACGCGGTCAGACCCACGACGCGGCCTGCGGACAGGTCGGTGCCGGTCAGAACGATACAGCCGGCGATGCCCAGCGCAGCAGGCAGATATGCCGCCGTCTGAGACAGGATGTTGATCAGGGACGCAGGCTTGATGAAGTTCGGGTTCTTGATTGCGATATAGATGACCGAAAGGGCCATGATGATGATCAATGCGTTGTTGAGAAGGGCGTCGCCCACGCGCCGAGCCGTCAGCGGCTGGCGAACGCAGCCTTCCTTTTCCCGCGCTTTTCTTGCAAGATTCACGGTAATCTCTCCTTTTTACACATATTTAGCCGCCAGCGTGAGGATCTCCTCCTGGCTGGTATTTCGGGCGTCCACCTCACCGGCCAGAATGCCGCCGGACATGACCAGAATGCGGTCACAGATCCCGAGCAGCTCCGGCATCTCGGAGGATACCATGATAACGCCCTTCCCCTCCTTGGCGAGGTTCAGGATCAGCTGATAGATCTCGTATTTTGCGCCCACGTCGATGCCGCGCGTCGGCTCATCGAGCAGCAGCACCTCGGGCGTCGTCAGGAGCCAGCGGCCGATGATGACCTTCTGCTGGTTGCCGCCGGAGAGCGAGCGGATCTGCGTGGCATGGCTCGGGGTCTTGATGTGCATGGCCTGGATCGCCCACTCGGTGTCCTTCTTCATTTTCTTTTCGCTGAGGCAAATGTGCCCCAAAAGATAGCTGTTGAGGTTGGAGATGACCGTGTTCTCCTTGATGTCGCGGATGCCGAAGATACCCGTGGCGCGGCGTTCCTCCGTCAGCAGGGCAAAGCCGTTTTTGATGGCCTCGCGGGGCGTCTTGTTGCGGATCTGCTTGCCGTGCAGACGGATCGTGCCGCTCTCCTTGGTCATTGCGCCGAACAGATTCTCAAGCACCTCGGTGCGTCCGGAGCCGTCAAGCCCGGCGATGCCGAGCACCTCGCCCTTGCGGAGCTGGAAGCTGGCGTCCTTCAGGCGGGTATATTTTCCTGCCAGATGCTCCACCTCAAGGATCACCTCGCCCGGAACATTGTCCTTCGGCGGGAAGCGGTTGGTCAGCTCGCGGCCGACCATCAGGCGAATGATCTCCTCCATGGTCAGCTCCTTGGCGTCGCGCGTGGCGACCCAGCGGCCGTCACGCATAACGGTGACCTCGTCGCTGATGCGAAGGATCTCGTCCATCTTGTGGCTGATGTAGATGATGCCGCAGCCGCGCTCCTTGAGCATGGCAATGATGCGGAAGAGGTGCTCGACCTCCTCCTCGGTCAACGAGGAGGTCGGCTCGTCAAAGACGATGACCTTCGCGTTGTAGCTGACCGCCTTGGCGATCTCCACCATCTGCCGCTGCGAAACAGGCAGGGTGGACATAATGGCCTTCGGATCGACGTGAACGTCCAGCTCCTCAAAGACCTCTTTCGTGCGCTTGCGCATGGCGCCCTCGCTGACCATGACGCCGGCCACCTTGGGATAGCGGCCAAGCCAGAGGTTGTCCATGACGCTGCGGGTCAGCGCCTGATTCAGCTCCTGATGAACCATGGCGACGCCGTTCTCCAGCGCCTCCTTGGAGCTTTTGAAGTCAACCTCCTTCCCGTCCAAAACAATGGTGCCCTCGTCCTTTGCATAGATGCCGAAAAGGCACTTCATCAAAGTGGACTTGCCCGCGCCGTTTTCGCCCATCAGCGCGTGAACGGTGCCGGGGCGGACGGTAATGGAAACGCCATCCAGCGCCTTGACGCCCGGGAACTCTTTTGTGATCTTCCGCATTTCCAGCAATGCCGGCTGCTCCATATGCGTTTTCCTCCTATCTGCGATATTCCCGCGTCGAAGCCCCTGCGGCGTGCGCCGGCCGGGGGCGCTGCATGGCGGGTCAAAAGCGGCTCGAAAACGAACCGCCTGCGTTGTAATGCCGAATTTCGTTGTAATACCGATTCTTGGTTGCGCGATTGCATAGGTTTAATCAGAGGTTCCCAAGAATCCCGTGCGCTTCGCACGCTCGCTCATGCCGGGGCGCGCTGCGCCGTCTCATGCAGAATTTGGCGCGCCCTCGGTGCGCTTAAAAGCTCGAAGGCTTTTCAACAAATTCTCGTACAAAACGGGGCTGTCAAACCGACAGCCCCGTTTTCCTTACTGCTTTGCGTGGGGCGAGAGCCGATTGGCCGGGCTTATTCGCCGGTGTAGGTCGCGTAAGGCACGCGGATCTTGTTCACGCCCTCGTCCACGTTGAAGGAGGAGGTGTTGTCCATCAGGCCTGCGCCGGTCATGACGTTCTTGACAAGAGCGAGGATGGTGGAAGCCATGCCCTCGGCATCCTGCTTGATCGTGCCGGTCATCTTGCCTTCGTTGATGAGCTGCTTAGCGGAGTCGGTGGCGTCAACGCCGAAGACGGGGATGGTCTTGCTGCCGTCGCCGGTGTTGTAGCCGGCGCCCTGCAGAGCGGAGACTGCGCCCTCTGCCATGCCGTCGTTGTTGCAGATGATGAGCTCGACCATGTTGCCGTTGGCCTCGGAATACTCGGGAAGGATGGTCGCCATGTAGTCGTTGGCAGCCTGAGCGGACCACTTGCCGCCCTGGTCGACCAGGTACTTATCGGTGGCGGAGGCGTTGTAGTAAGCAAGCTCGGGCTTGCCGGCAGCGGTCAGAACCGCGTTGGCGTCCTCAACGCCGAACTGGGTGCGAGCCTCGGCCTCAGCGTTGCCCTCCTGACCCTTGAACATCACGTAGGAGATCACGCCGTCGCCGTTCAGGTCGACTGCATCGTAGTTCTCCAGCAGATACTCGCCGATCATCTTGCCCTGCATGTGGCCGGCCTCGGGAGCGTCGGTGCCGACGAAGGCACACTTTTCGTAGCTGTTGACGACCTCATCGGCAACCTCGCGGTTGAAGAAGATGATGGGGATGCCGGCGGTCTTGGCTGCCTCAACGGCGTTCTGCGCAGCGTCGGGAGAGGAGGTCTCGACGATGTTGACGATCAGCAGGTTCGCGCCGTTGGCGATGGCGGTGTTGATCTGGTCGGTCTGGGAGGCCTGGTTGCCGGCGCCGTCGTAGTTGTTGGGCGTGATGCCCAGAGCGGAAAACTGGGCGTCCATGGCGTTGCGGACGCTGGAAATGTACACGTCGGAATAGTCATAGTAGAACACGGCGACGTTCAGTGCGGAATCCTCGTTGGGCTTGGTCTCTTCCTTCTTTTCGCCGCAGCCGGCCAGCAGGCCCAGCAGCATAACGGCGGCCAGAAGCATTGCAAGAATCTTTTTCATCATAGTTCCTCCTTCAATGTTCCTTCATGATTTTGTCAAGGCGCTTGCACTGACCTTGACCTTGTAGCCTCATTATATCGGCTCAGCTTGCAAAAAGCGATAGAAAAAACTTCGGTGATATATGAAAAAACTCATGAGCTCTCATTTGGCAAAAAATCGCGCAGCCCCCGCCGTCGAGAGCTGCGCAGGAGGTCGAGCCGGTGGCGTGACCGGTTTGGCCGCGCTTACCTGTCAGCGCGACAGGCTGACCATCCAGCTCCGTTTTTTGAACATCACGAGCGTCACGGCCAGCCGGAACAGCTCCTCCGAGGTGAGCAGCGCATAGACGCCGACGATTCCCCAGTGAAGCACGTGCGCGGCAAAAAGACACAGCGGGATACCGAGGCACCACGTTCCGGCCGTATCGATCAGCATGATCGCCCCGGTGCGGCCACCGCTTCGGATGATGCCCCCGCCGAGGATCATATTCTCAACCTTGACCGGAGCATACAGGGCAAAAACGATGAGCAGCGCTTTCCCGATCGCCTTCACTTCCCGATCGACGCGATACGAGTCGGTATATGCGCCCGCCAGCAGGATCAACAGCGCCGAGATCAGCGCCGCGCCGAGCAGACCGGCCTTCATGATCCGCCCGGACTCGCGATACGCCTCGTCATATTCCTTTCGTCCGAGCCGCTTGCCGACCATCACACCCGCTGCCGCCGAAAGCCCGCTCAGCGCGCCCACGACGAGCCCTTGGATCGGACAGGTGAGCGTGTAGGCCGCAAGGCTCGCCGTCCCGATGTGCCCGTATACCGCCGATTCCACGTTCTGCCCGAGGCTCCAAAGAAATTCGCTGGCGAGGATCGGCAGAAGCATGGCAAGATAATTCGGAATGCGGAGGCTTCTGAACCGAAGCGAGAAGCTCGGCCGCTCCCCGTCCCTTTTTGCACAAACGGCAAAGCCGAGCACGATCATCGCAAGGTTAAAAAGCTGTGAGGTCAGCGTTGCAAGCGCCGCGCCGCGGACGCCCATGGCCGCAAGCCCCAGCTTGCCGAAGATCAGCACATAGTTAAGCCCCGTGTTCACCGCGACGGCACCGAGGCTTGCCAAAAACGGGATCATGGCGTGCTCTCTGCACCGCAGCCACGCGGAAAGGACGCTGCTGAGCGCCATGGGAACATAGGCAAGGGCGACGATCCTGAAATAGGCAGCACCCGCGCGCACGATGCCCACGTCTTCGGTATATAGCCCGAGTATCTGCGGAGCAAAGCAGTGCGAGGCAATCAAGAATGCAAGGGAGAGCGCCGTTCCGACCGCAGCGCTGATCCAAAAGCTGCTCCACGCCTCGTGCCCGTCCTCCGCGCCGATAAACTGCGCGATCAGGATCCCGGCGACGGTCGTCACCGCGCCGAGCATCACGGAGAAGATCAGGGAATAATTGCCGCACAGCCCGACGGCGGATATGTCAGTCTCCCCGAGGCGGCCGATCATGATCTGATCGACAACGGAAAAGGATGCCTGCAGCATACTTTGCAGCGTGACGGGAATCGCGATCCTGCACAGCGATTTCATAAATCCGGTCATAGCAGCTCCTCCGTGCTATTGCGACGGATCAGCTTCACCGGAAGCACGATCCCGCTCTCGCAGGCCTTCCCATCGCGCATGGCCTCGATGCAGGCGAGCGCGGTTTTTGCCCGAAGCGCCGCGTCCTGATGGATCGTCGTCAGCGCGGGGTGGCATTCCCGGCTGGCTCGGCTGTCGTCAAAGCCGATCATCTGCACATCCTGCGGAATTCGCAGCCCTCTGCTCTGCAAAAAGCGCATCAGCTCGAGGGCGTAATGGTCGGACACGGCAAAAATGACCGTGATCTTCCCTGCCGCAAGCTCGGCAAGCCGTTCCTGATACACGCGCGTCCGCTCCCGCTCTGTTTTCGGGAGCTGCCAGACGGTCGTCTCTCCCGGCATGAACGCCGCACGGAAGCCCTCGATGCGCTCGCGATCCATGCAAATATAATTGTCTGAGATGCACAGCGCCCGTTTATGCCCGAGCTCCCTTGCATACTGTCCGGCCTGACGCCCGCCGTCATAATGGTCGATCTCCAGATTCACGACCCTTGCGCAGCCCTCAAAATAGCCGTCATACACGACAAAGGATATGCGCATTTGCTCGCGAAGCGCGCGATAATCCGCCTCGCAGAAGCCCATCAGGATCAATCCGTCCATGTTCCACATGGACGCAAAGGCCGGTATCTCGCGAATATCCGGCGCAGTTTTGACCATCAGAAAGAAGCCCCTCTGATTGGCCTCGCGAGACAGCGCATTCAGCGACGCCGTCACAAAGCCGTCCTCCAGCACGCCGCCCTCGTATTTCTCATTATCGTTGATGACAACGCCGATGATCCGCGAGTCGTTCCGCGCGAGCAAAATGCCCGCCATATTCGGGATATATCCCGTTCGCTCCAGCTCCTGCTGCACGCGCTTGACCGTTTCGTCCGAGAGCTTGGCCGTTTTTCCGTGGATCACGTTGGAGATCGTCGCCGTGCTGAGCCCCAAGGACTCGGCGACGTCCACGATCCGGACTCTGCTCTGTGCCACCGTTCGTTCCCTCTTTTCTCCGTTTCTTCCGAAAGGCCTCCGTTTTTCCGCGCGTCTGCGCGGCAATTTGAGCCTTTCGGCGCGGCGGCGCCCCGTCAAAGTCCGGAGCGCGGCCTGCCGCCTAAGTAGGCTCTGATTCATAATCAGAGCTCCTATAAGAACATAGTATCGCAAAATATCTGATTTCACAATGGTTAAACGCGTAACCCGCTCCAAAAATGCGCCCGGTTTTTTGTGAAATTTGACCGTTTGATCGACGCCGGAAGCACGGCGGCCGATTATGAAAGCAAAAGCAGGGGCGGAAGCACGCTCCGACCCTGCTTTTTCCTCTGTCTTCCTTTGTCACGCCGTTTCCGGAATGAACAATTTTGTAATGATACCGCGTGCTTCGCACGCTCGCATCATTCTGACACGCATCGCGCCGTCTCGTGCGGAATTTGACGCACCCCGGCGCGATCCCATGCAAGAACGCTTTTATTTGCATTCCATGGCAAAGCGAAGCCTCTCCTTAGCCTCGACGGGAGAGACAAGGCAGATCATGTTTTCGTCGGTCTCCTGCGGACAATTTTGAAACACGAAGCAGTGCTCTACGTCAAGGAGGACATCGGCGTTATCATGGCGAAGACCGACGCTCCCATGTCTGCGTTCGTCTTTAACGACCCGCGCATGATCCATGCGTTCCGGGACTACCTCGCAGAGACCTTTGGCTGATACAGCTTGCACGCTTGCCTCGTTGCGACGCGCGCTGTAGTCTCATACAATATTTGACGCGCCTACGGCGCAAAAAGGCTGAAATCCGTTTCTATGGCAGCTCTTTGGACGCGGAGCCACATGCCGAAATAAATTGGGAGCCGACACGTCACAGCCGTGTCGACTCCCGATCATTTTTTTTGATCTGCGCAGCGGCGGTCAGCCGTTTGGGGCGCTCTCCGGGAAGGAAGCGCCGTCTCAGCCGGCTCGCGCGTTTTATTTTGACTTGACGTAAGTGTTCAGCGGATGGACGCAATATTCATTGTACGGATATTGGTCGGTGGTTACATACCCTGCGGGCGCATCGATCAGCTGCGGGATGCGGTTGACGATGGTCGCGCAGGTCATTTCCACAGTCGCGGGCTTATTGACGGAAACCGTAGTCTCCGGCTCTCCGATAAAGGTCCAGTCGTTTCGGTCAAATTCGTCCGGCGCAAACACCTTGCCCACGCACTCGGTCACGAGCGTGATGCCCTCCTCCGTCTCCGTCGTGACGACCGCGCGCATACCGGTCGGGTCGCCGGCCTTGATGGTGGCGTTCAGCGTCTTCGAGAAAAGATCCTCGGCGTGGGAAGTCGGATAGCATTTCTGCGTCTGCGAGATAACATGCAGCTTCATTTTGCTGCAGAGCCAGCCGTTCTGATTCCACATATAGGAGGGAACATACTGCCCGCTCTCAACGAGCGCCTTCAGCTCCTCTGCCGGCATGGCGTTGATGTTTGCGATCTCCTTTTCGAAGCGCTCCGGCGTGAAGCCCGCGCCGTGCCCCTCGGCCAGCGCGATGCCGTAATCCTCGACATTGTACCAGCTACTGCCCAAAATTTTGGTGATCTTGAAGGAGGAGCCCGCCAAATTGGTGACCATGGTGCCCCAGACGAGGTCACAGTAGCCGACGCCCGTCAGGGTGCAATTGCCGCGCTTGGCAAGCTCGTCCAGCTTACGCGTGAGTGCGGGCGAAGAATTCCATGGGTACAGCGCTTCCTCGCAGGTGGTGATGGCGTTGACGCCGTGTTTTGCGCAGATCGTAAAAATATCCTCCAGCTCGGCCACCGTGCTTCTGGTCGCAATGATGCAGACGTCCGGCTTAAGGGCTTCGAGGATCTCATCGGCCTTGCCCGCGTCCGCGATTTTGATTCCGGTATCCGGGTAGCCGTCGCCGACGATTTCCGCCGCATCCTTTCCGAGAATGGCAGGGTTCACATCAAAGGCGGCAACCAATTCTGCGCCCTTTTCGATTGCATAGCGAATCAGGTATTTGCCCATTTTTCCACAGCCGTATTGCGCGAATGTAATTTTCCGTTCCATGTTGTACCTCCTCGATAAAATGATAGATATCGGCACGGCCCGGCAAAATGAGCGCTTGCCCGAGCCGCGTCGACACACCTATATTACACCGTATTTTCGAGATAAAGTCAAGAAAATTTTGCATTTTTCCGGTTTCAGGATCGTTCCTCCGCCTCACGATGCCAACGCTCCGGTCTTTTCCGAACGCGCAAGCCATAAAACGCCCGTTTCGCTCCGATTTCCGACAAGGCAGGATAAAAAGCATCATCGCAGCGCCGGTTTCCTCGTTCGCACTTCGGCACGAAAAAATATAATTGACACGCGCCTTGAAGCCAAGTATACTAAACTCATACTAGGGAACCTCTGAATCAATCGGCAGCGGCGCTCAGTGGGTCTTTTGCC
>URLT01000039.1 GCA_900548795.1 uncultured Eubacteriales bacterium | reverse complement strand
ATACCCCCGTACCGGCGACCAGGCCATGGCGTTGACGGTGAAATCCCGCCGCGCAAGGTCACCGCGCAGGTCGGAGAGAAATTCAACGCGGTCGGGATGCCGCCGGTCGGAATAGCCGCGCTCGGCGCGGAAGGTCGTGATCTCAAAGGGGACGCGACCTTCGCCCCAGAGCACGGTGACGGTGCCGTAGGCCGCGCCGGTGAGCAGGGTGCGGCAGTCGGAGAAGCAGGCGGCCGTTTGCTCCGGCAGGGCGGAGGTGCAAACGTCCCAGTCCTTCGGCTGCTCGCCGAGCAGACTGTCGCGCACGCATCCGCCCACGGCAAAAGCGGCAAAGCCCGCCGCGACCGTCGGCGGGATGGGGATCCGGGCATTCACAGCCGCTTGCCGCAGGACGGACAGACGTCCGGCGCAGGCCCCTTGGGCGGCAGATGTGCCCCGCAATGTGGGCAGCGGTAGAAGACCGCCCCGATGACCACACCGATCACCAGTGCGGCGATGCCTGCGATGAGCACGACGGTCTTCACCGCTGTGCCCGTCTCGGACAGAAGCGAGACGACTCCCGCAATGCAGGCCAGTCCGTAAAGCCCGAATTGCATCATTTTGACAATACGCGGATTCATGTTGACTCCTCCCATTTTTTCCAGACGTCGGGGCAATAACCGACGGTGGCTTTTTTTCCGCAGCGAACTACGGGCGTTTTCATCAGCTCCGGGTGGTCAAAGAGCTTGTCCTCCTTGGCCAGCCGGTCGTCGGTGTAGCGCAGCAGGTCGATCTCGGGGCTTTTCAGCTCCCAATTGATGAGATTGTCCACGCCGCCGACGGCGCGAAGCACGCTGTCAAACTCGCCGCCGGACATGCCGAAGCGCGGCAGGTCGATGCGCTGCACGGCAATGCGGCGTTCCTTAAAATAGCGCTCGGCCTTTTTGGTGTCGAAGCACTTGCTTTTTCCGAAAATTTGGATCACGCTCATTGATAGCGCACCTCCATCAGACAGAGTCCGGCAGCCGGGGCGGTCTGGCCGGCGGCGGTGCGGCGTTTTTCCGCCAGAAGCGCGGGCATAGAGTCGGCAGGACGCTTGCCCAGACCGACCTCCAGCAGTGTGCCGGTCAAAATGCGCACCATGTGGTGCAGAAAGCCGTCTGCGGAGAAGGTGAGGGTCAGGGCGTCGCCCTCCCGGCGGACGGAAAGCTCCGTGAGCGTGCGCACGGCGGATTTTTTGCCGCGCACGCAGAAGCTCGAAAAATCGTGCGTGCCGATCAGGTCGGCGGCGGCGCGGCGCATGGCTTCGTCGTCGAGCCGCTGCGGCACGCAGACGCGAAAGCGCCGGGCGAAAACATCGGGCACGGGACTGTTCCAGATGCGGTAGACATAGGTCTTGCCGACGGCGCTCAGCCGCGCGTGAAAGCGCGGGGACGCCTCCTGCAGCGCCAGCGCGCCGATGTCCGCCGGGAGCAGATGGCGCAGACGGCGCAAAAGCGCCTCCGGCTCGCATTTCGGCGCGGTGAAGGAGGCGACCTGCCCTGCGGCGTGGACGCCCGCGTCGGTGCGGCCGCTGCCGTGCACCTCGACCGGCTGCCCGAGCGCCTCGGTCAGCGCGGCCTCCACGCGGCTCTGAATGCTCCGGTCGCCCGGCGCGAGCCGCTGCCAGCCAGGACGGTTCGTGCCGTCGTAGCTCAGAGTCAGACGGTATACCGGCATATCAATTCGCCTTCCATTGCGCATAGAGCGTCAGCGTGCGCAGTGCCGGGACGGCTCCGCCGTCGGCATAGCGCGTGCCGCCGCTGACGGCCTTGTCGTACCAGCCGAGGAAGGTATAGCCCTCGCGCGTCGGCGTCGGCAGACCGCTGAGCTTACCGCCGGCCTTGAAATAGGTGAATTTATCCGCGCAGGTGCCGGGCGCGGCGTTGAAGCTGACATAAAGATAGCGATTGCTGCGGACGGTGTAGTCGCCGTTGATGTAAATATTCGCCTCGTCCATGCGCCGGCAGGCAAGCCCGCTCAGCGCCTCGCCGCCCGCGTGGATCCAGCTGCCGAGGGCGTTGACGAGCGCCATTTCGTCGGTCGAGCCGGAGGCAATGAGCCGATAGACGTTATAGGAAGGGTTGCTCATCCACCCCGAGCCGACGTTATACGAGAAGCTCACGAGCGCGTCAAACTGCTGCGCCGAGAGCGTGCGGCCGATCTTCTTTTCAAAGGCGGCGACTGCCGTTTCCTTGACGGCGATCTCCTTGCGCAGCAGAATGTCCGCCTGCTCGCGCGTGATGCCGTCGGGATATTCATCCTTTTCGCAGTGCGTGCCGTAGCCGATCGACCACTGTGCGTAGTCCCACATGGCATACTGCGTGAAGCCCTCGTGATCCTTGATGAACTGAACGCCCCGCTCGCTCATGCGCAGCGTGGGCACGACGTCCGGCTCATCGGGCTTTTCGCCCTGCCCCAGCTTGCCGAAGAGCAGAAGGATCTTGGCGCATTCGGCGCGCGTTGCGTTCGAGGCGGGCAGAAGCCTGCCGTCTGCGCCGCCGATCAGGCCGGAGCCGACCGCCCAGCGCATGGCGTCCTGCGCATAGAGCAGAACGTCGTCCCGGTCGGAGAAGGCCGTGAGCGCGTCGGTCTTCGAGGTGTCCTTGCCGCAGCTCTGCGCGTAGCGGTAGAGGATCGTGACAAGCTGCTCGCGCGTGACCGGCTCGTCCGTGCCGAAGCTCGTCGGGCTGACGCCGTTGACCACGTTGTTTTCATACGCCCAGCTCACTGCCTCGGAAAACCACTGCCCCGAGGGCGCGTCGGTGAAGGGGACGGCCTTTTTCGAGCTCGGCTCGCCGGCCATGCGCCAGAGCACGGTCACGGCCATTGCGCGCGTCATCGTGCCGTCCGGCTCGAATTTCGTTTCGCTGACGCCGTTGAACAGGCCGCTCGAGACGGCCTCGACCACATAGGAATAGTACCACGCCGCCCGCTCCAGATCCTCGAAGGCGTCGCCGCCGCTCGGGTCGCGGAACTGAGCGTAGAGGCTGCGGTTTTCGTCGGCGAGCGCCGTCGGCTCGATCTGCGTGCCGCCGGTCGAGGCCGTGAACCAGCCGGCAAAAAGCTTGCTGTCGTGCGCGGCGTCCGGAAGCGAGCCGTAGGGCTGGCCGACCGGATAGCACAGGACGGTGTTGTCCGTCAGTGTGCCACCGTTGGCATAGAACACGACATAGCGAAAGGCGGCCTCGCAGGCGCCGTCATAGCTGCCGTAAAGGAAGAGCTTGCTCTCGCGCAGACGGCGCGTGAGCATCGACTGAGAAAAGCCGGCGCTGTTTTTGACCCAAGCGCAGAAGGCTGAGGCAAGCTGCGCGTCGGTATAGCTGCCCGAGCCGACCAGCTTCTCGACCTTCCAGCCGGAGCTGAGCACGCTCGCGCCGTAGGCCACGACGAAGTCAGCCAGCGCGTCGAACTGCGTTTGTGTCAGCGCGCGGTCATAGCGCGCGGAAAAATCGTTGACCGCCTTTTCCGCCGCCGCGAGCTGCTCTGAGCCGACCGAGCCGCCGGACAGCTCGCGGATCATGGCCTTGCCCTGCTCGCTGACCGACAGAGCCGCAACGGCGCGCTCGTCGCGCTCGACCGTTTCGCCGTACCCGGCGGGCTGCGGCTCCTGCGGCTCTTCAGCAAAAACCGGCCGCGCCAGAGCCAGCAGCAGCGGGAGTGTCAGCAGCAGGCTGAGGATTCTTTGTTTCATATGGGTATCTCCAATCGCGGGAGTCTCCGGCGCGGAGCATCCCGAATGATCTCAGGCGAGGAAAGCACCGCGCCGTCACACCTGCTCCCCGGCTCCTGCCGGGGGCGGTGCTGCCCTCATTTTAGCAAAAACACGGCGCTCCGTCAAGGCAAGAACTGACAAAATGGGAACAAATGTTACAAAATAGATGCTTTACAGGGCGGCTTGGAAGAAATTCCAAACATCCTCATACACAGTCTGCCGGACCGGCTCGTTGTGGATCTCGTGGCGGCCGTCATAGAGCTTCAGCGTGACATGCTGCATCCCGGCTCTGCGGAAGGCGTCGGCAGCCCGCTGCACGCCCTTGCCCATGCTGCCGACGGGGTCGCTTTTCCCGGCGATAAAATGCACGGCGAGCGTCTTGGGCATGCGCTCGAGATTGCGCCGATCCTGATTCATGCGGACGCCGCACAGCACGTCGCTGCTCAGGCCGACGGTGACCCGGCCGCCGCAGAGCGGGTCGGCGGCGTAGGCGTCGACGACCTCCCGGCTGGTGCAGATCCAGTCGTCCGGGGTCAGCGTGTCGGAGAATTTTCGGTTGTAGCGCCCGAACATCAGCGAATTGAGCAGGGGACTGTAGCCGGTCGCGCCGAGGCGCTTTTTCTCCAGCGCGCAGAGCACTCGCCCGGCTGCCAGATTGAGGCGCGATTCCCATGCCGTGCCGCAGATCACGACGGCGCGCAGCGGCGCGCTCGGATAGCGGTAGAGCAGGGTGCGCGTCAGGAACGAGCCCATGCTGTGCCCGAAGAGCAGGTAGGGCACGTCCGGGAATTCCCGGTGCATGCGCTCGAGCAGGGCGTAGCTGTCGTCGACTGCGGCCGTCCAGCCGCCGGAAAAGCAGAGCGGCGCCTCCGTGCCGGAGGACTTGCCGTGCCCCATGTGATCCTCGGCCGTGACGAGCACGCCGCGCTCGGTGAAGAAGCGCGCCATCTCGTCGTAGCGCGCCGCGTGCTCTGCAATGCCGTGGATGATCTGCAGCACGGCGACGGGCTTGCCCGCCGGCTCCCAGCGATAGGCGTGGACGCTCCCGGCGCCCTTAGAGGGAAAATCAAATTCCGTCATGTCGGCTGACCTCCGTTCCGACTCTGCGCCGCTTTTTTGTGCTCCGTGTTGCGCTGATAGAGCAGGTGCAGCCCCTTGATCATCAGGCTGCGGTCATAGAGGATCTCGCGCTTGCACAGCGGCGTGACAAATCTCGCAATGCCGCCGGTGGCGATGACCCGCGCGGGCGTGCCCAGCTCGGCCTCCATTCGCTCAAGCAGGCCGTCGAGCATGGCAGCCGAGCCGAACATGATGCCGCTGCGCATACTCTCGCGCGTGTTTTTGCCGATGGCGACCTGCGGCTCGTCGAGCGAGATGCCCGGAAGCTGCGCCGTCCGGCCGGTCAGGGCGTCCATGGAGATCTTCACGCCCGGGCAGATGCAGCCGCCGACGAACGCGCCGTCGGCGTCGATCGCCGTGATCGTGGTGGCCGTGCCCATGTCGATGAGCAGTAGCGGCGCGCCGTACTCCGCGACGGCCGCGACGGCCGCGACGATCAGGTCGCTGCCGACCTCCGCCGGGTGCTCCATGCGGATGTTCAGGCCGGTTCGGATGCCCGGGCCGACGACCAGCGGCGTCAGGCCGGTCAGCTTGCGGATGGCCGTGCGGATGGAGTTCATTACGGGCGGAACGACCGAGCTGATGATGCAGCCGTCGATCTGCTCCGGCGCGGCCTCGAACAGGGCGAGGATGCCCTTCAGCTCGGCGCAGTATTGGTCGGACGTTTTGACGCAGTCCGTGGCCATCCGCGCCTCAAAGCGGATGCGCTCGCGCTCGATGCCCCCGAGCACGATGTTGGTGTTGCCGATGTCGATTGCAAGGATCATGGTGTTTATACCTCCGCGGTTTTGTGTTCCATTCGCAGGATCTTCCCGTCGGCCAGCTCAACGACGGCATAGGTCGGCTTCGGGCTGCTGCACGCGCCGGGGTTGAGAAAGGTGACGCCGTCCTCCGTGACGAGCGTCGGGCTGTGCGTGTGGCCGAAGCAGACGAGCGTGGCGCCCAGCTCCTGCGCCAGAAGGCGCAGGGACAGCAGCCCCTGCCGCACGCCGTTTCGGTGGCCGTGAACGGCCAGAAGCTTCACGCCCTCCAGATTGGTCGTGATGCGCTCCGGCACGTCGGGAAACGGACCGTCGCAGTTGCCGCGCACCTGCAGCAGCGCCGGGGGAAAGCCCAGCTCCAGCGTGTCGCGCGAGCCGTCGCCGAGGTGGAGCACGAGGTCTGGGCGCTCACGCCGCGCAATGGCGCACACGCGCTCGGCCAGACCGTGCGAGTCAGAGAGAATCAAAAGCTTCATCGGTTCATCCTTTCCGGTTTCGTGCATATATTATATCAGATTGTGAGGGGGGAGGCAACGATAATGACGCAAAATCCCGCAAAAAATGCGCGTCTTTCCGCGTATCTTGCCACAAAGGAGGGTCAGGAGACGCTTGCGGCGCTCGCGGCGCACGGCGAGGCGACGCGGCAGGCTGCGCGGGCGCTGCAAAGCGGCAGCGGCGAGGAGGCGCTGCGGCTGCTCGCGCAGGTGCTCACGCCGGAGCAGCTTGCGCAGGTGCAGAGGGAGCTTTTGGGACGATGAGCGACGATCTGATCGGAAAGATCCTGAACGACCCGGAGAAAATGGCGCAGCTTTCCGCGCTGGCCGACTCGCTTGGCCTGAACGGGGCGGCGTCCGAGCCGCCGCCCCAACCGCCCGCGCCGGAGCGCGCCCTTGCCGACGCCTCCTTCCCGGATGCGGCGATGCTCTCGGCGCTCATGGGGACGCTCGGCGAGCTGAACCGCGTCGACAAGCGGCTCGAGGCGCTGCTGGCCGCGCTCAAGGCGTATCTTCCGCCCGACGGCTGCCGTCGGCTCGACCGCGCGGCGGAGCTTGCGCGCCTGATGCGGCTGATGGAGCGGATGCAGGGCATCTCGCCGCCGGAGCGAAGGGAGGGCGATTGACGATGTATCACCGCTACCAGCCCGACGGCTACGGAGGCTTCCGCAGACAGACGGTCGACGAGCCGCCGAAGCCGGAAAAGCCGCCCAAGCCGCCGAAGCCACCCATGCCGCCGGTGCCGCCGGAGCCACCCATGCCGCCTAAGCCGCCTAAGCCGCCTAAGCCGCCGAAGCCGCCGAAGCCCGCGCCGCCTCCGCGGCCGCCGGAGCTGCAGCGGCCGTGCGACCGTCTGCCGCTGGCGCTGCTCCTGCTGCTCTCGTCCGGGCAGACGCATGAGGCCGAGCTGGCCGTTCTGACGCTTATGCTGTATCTTTTGCTGCCCTGAAAAAATGACGGGATCGTTGAATCGGAAAAAAACGACGCCTGCCTCCCGGTCGACGGGAGCAGGCGCTGATTTATCTAATTTCACCGAAAAGCCAACGAAAAAAGTGTGGCAATTTGTCTATGAATATGGTATAGTGGAGCTATGAAAGAATGCGCACAAGAAATAAAAGAAGAGATGAGGTGAGGTGAGCGCTATGGCACGTGCATTTTTCGGCGGCGTCCATCCGAGGGGAGAAAAGGAGCTGAGCCGCGACGCCGCCATTGTTCCGGTGCGGCCGAAAATCGTTGTGATCTCCATGTCACAGCACATCGGTGCGCCCTGTAAGCCGCTGGTTCGCGTCGGCGACCGCGTGACGCTCGGGCAGAAGATCGGCGATAACGCCGGCCTCTGCGTTCCCGTCCATGCGTCGGTCTCCGGCACGGTGGTCGCCATCGAGCCGCGTCCGCACCCGGGCGGGACGAGCATCCCTGCCGTCGTGATCGAAAACGACGGGAAGGACACGCTCTGTCCGTCAATCTGCAGGCGCGAGTCCGCGCAGGAGCTTTCGCCGCAGGAGCTGATCGGGATCATCCGCGAGGCCGGGATCACCGGCATGGGCGGCGCGGGCTTTCCGACGAGCGTGAAGCTCTCGTCCGGCCTCGGCAAGGTCGACACCGTGCTCATCAACGGCGCGGAATGCGAGCCCTACATCACGTCCGACGACCGCCTGATGCGTCAGTCACCCGAGCGCGTGGTCGGCGGCCTGCGGGTCATCCGGAGGATCCTCAGCCCCGCGCGCATCGTGATCGGCATCGAGCGCAACAAGCCCGAGGCCATCGAGGCTATGCGCGCGGCGGCAGGGGAGGAGGCCGAGGTGCTTGCCCTGCGCGTGCGATACCCGCAGGGCGCGGAAAAGCAGCTCATTCAGGCCGCAACGGGGCGGCAGGTGCCGCCGGGCGGGCTGCCTGCGGCGGTCGGCTGCGCCGTGTTCAACGTGGCGACCTGCGCGGCGATTTATGACGCGGTCTATGACGGAATGCCGCTGGTGCGCCGCGCCGTGACTGTGACCGGGCGAGCGGTCGCAAGGCCGTCGAACCTGCTCGCGCCGATCGGCACGCCGTTTTCCGAGCTGATCGAGGCGTGCGGGGGCTTTTCTGAGACACCTTATAAAATATTCGTCGGCGGGCCGATGATGGGCATCGCCCAGCACACGCTCGATGCGGCGACCATCAAGGGCAACAACGCGCTGACCTGCTTCGGAGGATCCGAGCGCCGCAAAAAGCCCGAGCCGCACTGCATTCGCTGCGGCAAATGCATCGACGCATGCCCCATGCACCTGACGCCGCTCTTCCTCTTCCGCGCCCAGCAGCGCGGGAGCATCGAGGCGCTTGAGCGGGGCAACGTGCTCGACTGCATCGAGTGCGGAAGCTGCGCCTACACCTGCCCGGCAGGGCTGGAGCTGGTGCAGAGCTTCCGCACCGCCAAAAAGCTCGTCCGCGACGCACAGAGAAAGGAGGCGGCGAAATGAAGCTGAGCTTGACGCTCTCCCCGTCGCCCCATGTCCATAGCCGAAGCTCCACTGCCGTCCTGATGCGCGACGTCTGCATCGCGCTGGTTCCGGCTCTTGTCTGGGCGATCGTGCAATTTGGCTGGCGCTGCCTGCGAACCACGGTGTTTTCCGCGGTGGCCTGCGTCGTGCTGGAGTGGGCATACCGCCGCGCGATGAAAAAGGACTGCACGATCGGCGACTGGTCGGCCGTCGTGACGGGCGTTCTGCTGGCCTTTGTCTGCCCTGCGGACATCCCCTACTGGATGCTTCTGGCGGGCGACGCCTTCGCCGTTGTGCTGGTCAAGCAGCTCTTCGGCGGCATCGGCATGAATATCGTCAACCCCGCGCTGGCTGCGCGCGCCTTCCTGATGTTTGGCTGGCCGACGCGCATGAGCGGCGCGGTCTACGGTCTGCCCGACGCGATGAGCGCGGCAACGCCGATGCAGGCGCTGCACGGCTCCGGGCTTCCGGCCGACGTGTCGCTGCTCGACGCATTTCTGGGCAGAGTCGGCGGCTGCATCGGCGAGATCTCCGTTTTGATGCTGCTGCTCGGCGGGGCGTACCTCGTCGTGCGCCGGGTCATCACGCTGCGCATCCCGCTGGCCTATCTGGCGACGGTCGCAGTGCTCGCGTTCGTCTTCCCGCGCGGGAACGACCGCCTCGTCTGGACTGCGTGGCAGCTCTGCTCCGGCGGCCTGCTGCTCGGCGCGGTCTTTATGGCCACGGATTACACCACCTCGCCCGTGACCCACGGCGGGCAGATCGCCTTCGGCATCGGCTGCGGCGCGGTGACGATCCTCATCCGTTATTTCGGCTCCTATGTTGAGGGCGTGAGCTTCGCCATTCTCGTGATGAACTGCTGCGTCGGCTTCTTCGACAAGCTGGGACTGCCCAAGCGCTTCGGTCTGCAGCGTGTCAAGAAGGGTGGTGACGCGTTATGAAATATATTTTGCGTCTGACGCTCACGCTGCTGCTCATTACGGCGGTCGTTGCAGGCCTGCTGGCCTTTGTCAACGAGCTGACTGCCGGAAGGATCGACGAGCTGACGCGGCAGAAGGCCGAGCAGGCCATGCAGGAGGTGCTCCCGGCACAGGATTATACGCCGCTCGACGCCGCGCTCCCGCAGGGCGTGACGGCGGCCTATCGCGCGGGCGATGCAGGCTACGTCGTGCGCGTCGCGCCCAACGGCTTCGGCGGCGCGATCGACATGATGGTCGGCGTGAGAGCCGACGGAACAGTCAGCGGCGTGTCCGTGATCGCGCATACGGAGACGGCGTCTCTCGGCGCCAACTGTACGCGTGAGGACTTCCGCGGGCAGTTCGTCGGGCAGAGCGGCACGCTTGCCGTGAGCAAGGACGGCGGCACGATCGAGGCGCTGACCGGCGCGACCGTGACGTCCCGCGCGGTGACCGACGGCGTGAATGCCGCGCTCAACTTCGTTCGGGAGGTGCAGGGCGAATGAATTTCAAAAAACAGCTCCGCGAGGGGCTTCTGACCAACAACCCCGTGCTGGCGCAATTGCTCGGCATGTGCTCGACCATGGCCATCACGACCACGCTCTTCAACGGCCTCGGCATGGGCGTCTCGGTGACGCTGATCCTGATCTGCTCGAACGTCGTCATCTCGCTGCTGCGCCGGGTCATCCCGGATAAGATCCGCATTGCGGCCTATATCGTCATCATCGCCGGCTTCGTGACGATGGTCGATCTGCTGCTCAAGGCCTTCCTGCCGTCGCTGTCTGACAGCCTCGGCGTGTTTATCCCGCTGATCGTCGTCAACTGCATCATCCTCGGCAGAGCGGAGGCCTTCGCCTCGAAAAATACGGTTTTGGCCTCGGCTGTTGACGGCCTGACGCAGGGGATCGGCTACACCGCCGCCCTCGTGGCGATGTGTGTCATCCGTGAGCTGCTCGGCAGCGGCACCTTCGGCAAGGGCGTCTTCGGCGCAGACGGCATCCGCGTGCTGGGCGCGCAATATCCGGCGCTCATCATGATCCTGCCGGTCGGCGGCTTCCTGACGCTCGGCGGCCTGATCGCGCTGTCTCAGTGGCTCAACCGCCGCCTGAAGGCTCGAAAGGAGGAGAAGCCGTGAGTTTGTTTGCTTCGCTGTTTTCCATCTCCCTTGCGGCGATCCTTGCCGAAAATTTCATTCTCGTCAAATTTTTGGGCATCTGCCCGTTTATGGGCGTGTCGAAAAAAATGGACACCGCGCTCGGCATGGGTCTGGCCGTCATCTTCGTTATGGGGCTGGCCTCCGCCGCGACATGGGCGGTCAACACGCTTCTGCTGCTCCCGCTCGGGCTGGAATATATGCAGACCGTCGTGTTCATCCTCGTCATTGCAACGCTGGTGCAGTTCGTTGAGATGTTTTTGCAGAAGGCGCTTCCCGCGCTCTATCAGGCGCTGGGCATCTACCTGCCGCTTATCACCACGAACTGCGCGGTGCTGGGCGTCGCTCTGCTGAACGTGCAGAACGGCTACAGCTTTATTGAGTCGCTGGTTTACGGCGTGATGGGCGGCGTCGGCTTCACGGTCGCCATTGTGCTCTTCTCGTCCGTGCGCGAGCGGCTGGAGGATTGCGACTGCCCGGAGGTCTTCAAGGGCTTCCCGATCGCGCTGATCGCTGCCGGCCTGCTGGCGCTGGCGTTTATGGGCTTTTCCGGCCTGAAAATCGTCTGAGGAGGGTCGGCTATGAAGGAAATACTGAGTGCCATTGCCGTTTTGGGCGTGATGGGCGCCGCATTCGGCGGCATCCTTGCTGTTGCCTCGCGGGTGTTCGCCGTGAAGACCGACGAGCGCCTGCCCAAGCTCGTCGACGCCCTGCCCGGCGCAAACTGCGGCGGCTGCGGCTTTGCGGGCTGTCAGGCCTATGCGCAGGCCGTTCTCGACGGCAGAGCCTCCGTCGGACAGTGCGCTGCGGGCGGGGCAGCCTCGGCCGAAAAAATGTCGCAGATCCTGGGCGTCGCCGCCGTCAAGGTGGAGCGCAAGGTCGCCATGGTGAAATGCCGCGGGGAAAACCACCTGCAAAAGGGCGATTATGAGGGACTTTCGGACTGCCGCAGCGCGATGTTCGTCGCCGGAGACGGCCCGTCGGCCTGCCCGAACGGCTGCCTCGGCTTCGGCACGTGCACCACGGTCTGTAAATTCGACGCCATCCACGTCGTCAACGGCGTGGCGCGGGTCGACGCGGACAAGTGTACCGGATGTATGCAGTGCGTCGAGGTCTGCCCGCGCGGCGTGATCGTCCCGGTGTCGAAAAACGACGACATCGTCGTTGCCTGCTCAAACCGGGAGCGCGGCGCCTACACGCGCCGGGTCTGCCGGATCGGCTGCGTCGGCTGTCATCTTTGCGAGCACCTGTGCGAATACGACGCGATCCACGTCGTGGATCATCTTGCGGTGATCGACTACTCCAAGTGCGTCTCCTGCGGACAGTGCGCGGCGGTCTGCCCGCGCCATCTGATCTCCGATTCCAATCTGCGCACGGACATGGACGTTGTCCCGCCGATGCAGCGATAAACACACAAAAAACGCGAATTTCTTCTCGAAACGGGAAGAAGTTCGCGTTTTTTGGCATTACAGCGTCCAATCGATCGGCGGCTCGCCGTGAGCGGTCAGGAAGGCGTTGATCTGCGAGAACGGGCGGCTGCCGAAGAAGCCGCGATAGGACGAGAGCGGACTGGGGTGCGGCGCCTTCAGAAGAAGCCGCGGCGCGGCGCTTTGCAGCAGCGGCGCTTTTTTCTGCGCGTGCGCGCCCCAGAGCACGCAGGCGATCGGCTGCGGCAGGGCGGAAAGTGCCGCCAGAATCGCGTCGGTCACGGTCTGCCAGCCCCAAGCGGCATGCGAATTTGCCTTGCCGCCCTCCACGGTCAAAACCGGGTTGAGCAGAAGCACGCCGCGCTCGGCCCACGGGGTCAGGTCACCGGAACGCGGCATCGGCGCGCCCGTGTCGCTCGTCAGCTCGCGGAAAATATTCCGCAAAGACGGCGGCAGAGGAACGCCCGCCGGCACGGAGAAGGCAAGCCCCATGGCCTGCCCCGGCCCGTGATAGGGATCCTGCCCGAGAATGACCGCGCGGACGCGCTCCGGCGGCGTCAGCTCCAACGCGCGGAAGAGGCTGCCCTCCGGCGGATAGACCGGCGCGGCGCGGCGCGACTGCCTCGTGCGCTCCAGAAGCGCCTCGAGCGTCCCGGGCGCAAGCGCGGCACGCTCCTGCCACGCCTGCGGCAGCATATCAGCCACCGACCGGAACCGGATGCTGCTGCGTCGGGACGGCTTGCACCAGCGGCAGCATCCGCTGCACCAGCTCGCTCAGTGCGAAGTCCGTGCCGGGCTTTACAAAGCCGGCGTCCCGCGCGTCGTTGCAGTCCTCGGGGTGATAGCGCCACGCGTGCTCCTCGTCCACGCCGAAGTAGAAAAACTTGTTCGGCTGGGTCGCGTCAAAGCAGATGCGGTAGTCGCGCTGAGGGTCGAACACATATTCCTTGCCGTCGATGCGGATCGTCGTCCAGCCGTGATGGCCGGTGCCGAACATGGTCTCAAAAATAAATTCGCCGGTGCGCACGAAGGATTCAAAGCCGATGTAGCGGGCGATGACCGCCATCAGCGCGGCGTAGTCGTAGCAGACGCCCTTGCGCTCGGTCAGCGCGTAGTAGGCGCGGTTGACGACCTCGTAGGGCATGGTCTCTGCGGCGCCCGCGTCCAGCTCCAGACCGCAGTCGACGTCGAAGCAGTCATAGGCCGGCGCCCAGTCCTGCGAATACGGCTCCCAGCTGTATTCCACGTTCATGACCACCCAGTCATAGGCTGCGCGCAGCCGGTCATAGTTGTCCAGCGTGTCATAGGGCTCGGTCAGGCGCTCGAGCAGGGCGTCCATCCGCGCGTAGCCGGTCTTTTGCGGATGCAGCTCCACGCTGTCGAGCAGAGCGCGCAGCTCGTCGTCATCCATGCAGTCCGGCTTTGCCGCCGAGACAAAGGGAAGCGCGGCGGCCAGCAGCACGGCGGCCAGCAGCAGCGCCAAGATCGATCTCATCTTTCTCATCTGAAAAAAGCTCCTCCGGAGTTATTTTTTCACAAGCGCATTGGTCTCCAGCAGATATACCAGACGCATCACCAGCGTCACACCCTCGGCGCGGGTCAGCGTCGACTGCGGGCGAACCGTGCCGTCCTCATAGCCGCGCAGCAGCCCGAGCGCATCGGCCTCGGCGAGGCTCTGAAGCGCATAGGCATCGATCAGACCGGCGTCGGCGTAGGAGAGCGCGCCCTCCTTCAGCTCGTAGCCCTCCGCGCGCAGATAGCGCATCAGCATGGTCAGAAATTCCTGACGCGTGACGGCGGCGTCCGGCGCAAAGACGGTCTCGGAGACACCGTTGACGATCCCCTCCGCATAGGCCCAGTTGACCGAGTCTTCATACCACGCATTCGCTTGCAGATCCTCAAAGGGCGCGGCCTCGGCGGCCGGCTCGGTCTGAACGGCGCGGGCGAGGAAGGTCAGAGCCATCGCGCGGCTGAGCAGGTCGTCGGGGGCGAAGGTGAACGGCGCGGTTGCCGTTGCGATCCCGCGGCTGAAGGCTTCGTTCACGTCGTAGGAGAACCAACTGCCCTTCGGCACATCGCGGTAAAACTGGCCGTAATAGACGGCGTAGAGCGTGGTCGGCACGGTGGCTTCAAAGGAGAAGCTGTGCTCCTTCGTCAGGAGCGCACCGTTTTCATCGTACCAGCCGAGGAAAACGGCACTGCTGCCGGTGCTGACGGTGACGGTCTGGCCGACGTCATAGCGGCCCTCGCCGCTGATCCACCAGCCGCTGCCGCTGTTGACGGTGTGCACCGCGACATATTCCAGAACCGGCGTCTGCGTCACAGGCATAAACTGCGCATCCCGCGCAGCGCTTGCTTCCTCATCATTGTAGCGCCATGCGTGCGCTTCGTCAATACCAAAATAATAGTAGTTGTCCGGACGGGTGGCGTTGCCGCAGAGACGATAGTCGCGCTGTGGGTCAAAGATGTAATAATGACCGTCGACCAGCAGGGCGGCCCAGCCGTGATGTCCCTGCCCCGGCATGGCCTCAAAAATGAAGATGCCGGTGTGCAGGAAGCACTCAAAGCCCATGTAACGCGCCAAAACGGTGAACACGGCGGCGTAGTCATAGCACACACCGAGCTGCTCGGTCATGGCGAAATAGGCGCGGTTGACCAGCTCGCGCGGCATCGTCTCCTGCAAGCCCTCCATCCCGTAGGGCATGTCCATCTGCGGCCAGAAGCAGTCGTAGGCGGGGGCAAAATCCTGCGTATAGGGCCACCAGCTATAGGTGATGTTCATGGTCGCCCAGTCATAAGCGGCCTTGAGACGGTCGTAGTTGTCGCCCGTGAACTGCGCCGTCAGGTTCTCCAGCAGGGCGTCCACAACGGGATAGTTGGTTTTCTGCGGATGCAGCTCAACGCTGTTGAGCAGCTCGCGCAGCTCGGCCTGATCCATGCGGTCGCCGTCATAGGCCGCGCCCGCGACCGGCAGGAGGGCCGCCAGCAGCGCCAGAGCCAGCAGCACTGCAAGGAAACGTGTGGAATGTTTCATGTTTATTTTTCCTCTCCTTAAAGAATAAAAATAATTCTAACACAATAAAGAGTGGCTTG
>URLT01000038.1 GCA_900548795.1 uncultured Eubacteriales bacterium | reverse complement strand
CCGCCGCATTGTTAAAATCCTTGGAGCGCCGTGGGTTTATTCAGGAAGGCACAGCAGCTGATTCGCTGAGCAGCTTAACCATTCCGGAGTTAAAATCGATTTTGTTGGAGAGTAACCTAAAGATAACCGGTAAAAAAGCGGATTTAGTCTCTCGAATCGCAAACAATGTAGCCCCGGCAGTAATCGAAAGAAAGGTTACACACAGGTGGTATGTACTGACCGAGCTTGGAAAAGAAGAGTTGGAAGAAAATGAGTATGTTATGTACCTGCACTCGCATAATATCGGTGTTTCTGTATGGGATATTAACAAAGATATGCAAGGGTATCCATCGAAGTTGTGGCGTGATAGAATCTGGGCGGCACTAAACAAAAAGTCGCTTGATGCAATGCAGTACGCCAAAGGCGGGAATTATTACCCGCTTATCCAAATCATGGATACACAGTCTGATTTTCTTCTTGAGGAGGGGAAAGCCGACGCTGCCACAGAAATTTTAATTCGTGCGTTTTACAATGAATTCGCATTTGCAGTCCCGGAAAGATTCAGGCTTGAAGCCGAGCAACGCCAGTACGGGGTAAAAAGCTCCCAGTGCCCATCTTACGCTGAAATGGTTATGGAGAGCTGCTCGTATCGTATATCAAAACTGAATAAAATACTGGCACGATTTTGGCCGGGTGAACAACCTGAAGCAATCATCAATAGTATGTGTCAAAGAATCCAATTTCGAGATAATGTTCTTGGACGCGGCGAATTTGTGGCTATGATAGTTGCGTATTTGTCCGATGACTCTCCGACCTTTCTGGGAATTTGTGGACGTGTTGAACAGAGGCTCTGAGTGCTCGAATTTAGGGAACCTCTGATTAAATCGCAAGAGTGGTCAGCGAGGGATTTTGTTTCAAATTGAGGTTTGGAAATCGCAGGAATCCTTTTCGTATTTCAAGATTTTCAAACCAATCAGTTGGGGCAAAAGACCCGCTGAGCGCCGCAGCTGATTTATTCAGAGGTTCCTTAAGCCGCAAAAGGAATTCTCCGCCCTTATGCCTCCGATGGGCTTTCGTGCAAAACGCACGAGCGGCAAAGCCGTCCCGTGCGTTTTTGTTCACTTTTTGATTCGTTGCGTGATATATAAGCCGCTGACATCGATATGCTCGTGCTCGAGCAGCCAGAGCTTCTTGCCCATGCCCCCGGCATAGCCAGTCAGGCTGCCCGATGAGCCGACCACACGGTGACACGGGATCACAATAGAGATCGGGTTATGCCCGACCGCACCGCCGACGGCCTGCGCCGACATGCGCGCGCCCCCGCGTCGCTCTGAAAGCTCTTTTGCGATTGCGCCGTAGGTGGTTGTCTGCCCATAAGATATTTTCAGCAAAAGCTCCCAGACCGCCAGCCGAAACGGCGTGCCGATCAGGTGCAGCGGCGGCGTGCACTCCGGCCGTGTTCCGGAAAAATAGCGGTCAAGCCAGTGCTTTGCCGCCGTCAGCGCCGTCGTCTCCTCTTCTCGGCTTTCCTGCATGGGTATGTCGGACGTCTGGTTCTCAAACCACAGCCCCGTCAGCCCGTCTCCATCCGCCGTCAACAGCAGACGGCCGAGCGGAGAGGCATAGCTCTGCGTATAGACCACGTCGTGCTCCTTTTCATGCGTTTTTGGAACGCTTTCTCAAAAAACGTCGTGCGGCTCAGCCGTGGCATCCATGCGAGCCGCAGCCGTGATCGACGCAGGCATGGCTGCCCTCGCCGTGGCCGTGGTGGTCGCAGCGGACATTGGGATCGTAGCCGAGTCTCCCGGCAAGGAGCGCCTCAACCGCCGCGTCGGCCTCGCCTTGAACGCCGCCATAAAGCCGGATACCCGCCTCGGCCAGCGCGATCTGCGCGCCGCCGCCGATGCCGCCGCAGATCAGAGTGCTCACGCCGTGCTGCATCAGGAAGCCGGCCAGCGCGCCGTGACCGCTGCCGTTCGTGTCGACGATCTCGGAGGAAACGACGGCTCCGTCGCTGACCTCGTAGAGCTTGAACTGTTCCGTGTGGCCAAAATGCTGAAAGATCTGACCGTTTTCATAGGTTACCGCAATTTTCATGATAGAACCTCCTGTGGACTCCGTTTCGTTGTTCGGGGAGGGTCGGCAGCAGCGCCCGCAGCGGCCGCGCTCGCGCCCGCCGCAGATGCGGTAGTTCCCGCCGGAAATGACGAGCCTCCTTCCGTGGACAAGGCAGGCTGCAAGCTTGCGCCGCGCGCTCTCATAGATCTCCTGCACGGTGGAGCGGGAAATATCCATCTGCGCGGCGCATTGGCCATGGGTCTGCTGCTCGAGGTCGACCAGACGAATGACCTCGTACTCATCCAGCGTCAGGAGGATCGGCTCCGTCTGCGCGCCTTCCTCGGGGCAAAATGTGTCGACCTGCGGCGCTTTGCAGATCCTTCGGCATCGCTGCGGTCTCGGCATTCTGTCGTCTCCCCTTTTCGTTTTCGGTATATACCGATTATAACGCATCCGTTCAGAAAAGTCAACGGGAAAAACGCCCGCCTTGCATTCGTGCGGCCGACCAGTGGTAGGCCAGCCGCGACGTGCCGTCTGCAAGCTCAATCACGCCGCAGCGGACGAAGCCGTTTTTTTCGAGCAGCCCCTGCATGATCCGGTTGTCCGCGTGGGTATCCGCCCGAATGTTTTCGGAACGGCGCTTGCAATAGGCCATTACGCAGCGGAACAGGCCGTGCGCCGAGCCGTCCCCCGCGAGCCGGTGAACGGTGAGATAAGGCTCGTCGTTCAGCCATGCGCCGCCTTGAATGGAGCTGTAGGTCGGATCCTGCCCGCCAAGCAGGGCAAAGACGCCGCGGATACCGTCCTCGTCGCAGATCACTCTGCAAGCGCCCTGCGCGAGATCGGCTCGTATCAGCGCGGCGTCCGGATAGGTGCTGCCCCACTGCGTCGGATTCCCCGATCGCGCCATAAATTCCCGCGCGGATCGGTAGATCTCCATGATCCGCGCCAGCTCGGCTTCGGAGGCGGTTCTGATGTGCAGCATTGCTCCCGTCAGAGCGCTTGCGCAAGCGCCCGGATCTGGCTGAGCTTCTGCTCAGACTGATTTTCATCCCCATGGGACGTGACCACACCCGCAATCGCAAGGCCGCAGTATTGCGCATAGGAACGGAGCTGCGCAACGGCCGCGTCGAACACATTCGGAGAAGCGGCCGTCAATAGAAGCGCGACCTTCTTCGCCCGGAGCGGCTTTCCGACGCAGTAGCCTCTCTGAATTGCTGCCTCCATCTGGGCAGTCATTGTGAAATAATAAATCGGCGAAGCGAACACGAGCATGTCGGCCTCTTGATAGGCGGGAAGGAGCTTTTCGAAGTCGTCCTTTTGTATGCAGACGCCGCTGCCGCTTGTGTGGCAGTGCTCGCAGGCAAGGCAGCCGCCGAGCTTCATCCTGCCGACCGGATACTCCGTGACCTCGTGACCGGCGGCTTGCGCGCCCTCGCAGAACGCCTTTACCATAGCTGAGGTCGTCGCTTTTCTGGGGCTTCCGTTAAAAATCGCAATTTTCATGCTGTTATGTTCCTTTCTGCTGCATTCGCAGCACGGCCCGGTTGTCTGACGCAGCTCAGGCCTTTTGCTCCTGCTCGAGCGCCACAGCCAGACCGGCCATATCGGTCACGGGCATGGAAAATGCGACGCCCTTGGCCTTTTTGGCCATGCCCATTTCTTTATAAATGGCGTTGAGCACCCGGTCGCGGATGTCCTTCTCCATGACCATCATCAGGATCTCCTTATCTGCGTGAACGGTGATGCCGAAAAAATCCGCAGCATCCTCCTTGACGACGCCTCTGGCGTTGAGAATGGTGCCGCCCCGGACGCCGAGCTCGCGCGCAACGTCCATCACGTCCTCGGCAAAGCCCGAGTTGACAATGGCAAAAATCACCTCGTGGTTCTCTGTTTTCATTCTAACCCTCCCTGCCCATGCGGTTGTCGCTTAAAAAGCGGTATAGATTGACCCCGATCACGCTGGAAAGGGGGACTGCAAAGCTGATGCCCTTGCCGCCGCGAACGGTGCGGAATTTGTCCTCAAGACAGTTCATCACGTCGTCGACCAAATCCTCCCGCACCACGCTGAGGATCACTGCCTTATGCGGCTCAAGCCCCAGCAGCTCGAGGAGCTGAGAGCTGGCCGTTCCCTGCCCGGCGGTCACCATCTGAAAATTCACATGAAACTGCCCCAGAACATCCAGATAGAACTCGCCCTTTGGGCGATCCACCACCGTGAACAGGAGCTTCAGCTTTTTGATTGCGGACTCGTTGACCGTGTTTCCCATAAGCTTCTCCTCTATATTATATAAAGTTGATGATCTGCTGATCGTCCGCGTCCAGAATGCGCTTCATGGCGCGGCGCTCGTTGACGCGCTCGGCGACGATTCCGCGGAAGCCCAGAAGCTGAATGGCGATCAGCGGCGTCATGGCGACCATGGCCACCACGCCAAAGCCGTCCAGCAGGACAGCATCGGCGCCCTGCAGGCTGACGCAGGCGCCCACGGCAAGCGGCAGGATAAAGCCGGAGGTCATCGGTCCGCTGGCCACGCCGCCGGAGTCAAAGGCAATGGCGGTATAGACGGGCGGCACATACAAGGAAAGCGCCAGCGAGAGGAAGCAGCCGGGGATGAGATAATAGACCAGCGAGAAATCGAACACGATGCGCAGCATACTCAGGGCGATCGACGCGCCGACGCCGAGGCACAGCGCGATCATCATGGAGCGCTTGCTGACCAGACCGCCCGTAACCTCCTCCACCTGCGCGTTAAGAACATGCACGGCAGGCTCGGCCAGCACCGTCAGCACCCCGGCAGCAAAGCCAAAGGAGACAAGAACAGCCGGATGGCTTTCGGACAGAGCGCTGCCCATTTTGTAGCCCAGCGGCATGAAGCCGACGTTGACCCCGGTGAGGAAGAGCACCAGACCGAGATATGTAAACACGACGCCCACAGCGATACGCTTGAGCTGTTTTCTGGAAAGCTTCAAAAACAGAACCTGACAGACGCCGAAGAACACAACGATCATACCAAGCGCCAGCCCGACCTCGCGGCAGGTGTGCAGCAGCGTGTGCCCGTAAGAAGCAAGGATCTGCTCGCTCATCCCGAAGTCGGGGACGTCGTAAACCAGCTCCTTGCGCGAGAGGATGCCGAGAAGGAGAACCGCCAGCACGGGGCCAATGGAGCACAGGGACACAATGCCAAAGCTGTTTTCCTTGCTGCGCTGGTCGCCCAGAACGTTGGAGATGCCCACGCCAAGCGCCATCAGGAAGGGAACGGTGATCGGCCCCGTCGTCACGCCGCCGGAATCGAAGGCCACGGGGAGCATTGAGAGCTTCCCCCTCACGGCCAGAAGCAGAGCCAGCGCGAAAAGGAGCATATAGAACAGCATCAAAAGCTGCGAAAGAGAGCGGCGGAAAACGATCTTCAAGATCGCAATGACCAGAAATGCGCCCACGCCGATGCCCACGGTATAGGTCAGCACCGTTCCGTTGATGACCGAGCTGACCTGACCGGCCAGAACCTGAAGATCCGGCTCGGCGATTGTGATGAGAAGACCCAGCACGAAGCAGACGCCCAGCAGCAGGCCGAGCTTTTTTTGCTTAGAGAGGCCGGAACCGACATGCGAGCCCATGGGGGTCATGGCCAGATCGGCGCCCATATTGAACAGTCCGATGCCCAAAACCAGCATCACGGCACCGATGCTGAAGGTGATCAGCTCCGTGCGCGTCAGGTTCAGCAGCGGGGTCATGGCCAGCAGATAGATCGCCGCCGTGATGGGCAGGACGGAGATCAGGGCTTCTTTGATTTTTGCTTGCAGTTCATTCAATGGAGCGTTCCTCCTTCGGGACGTTCTTTCTTTGATTATACCAGAAAAGCGGAAGCTTGCCAACCCGATAAAATGTAATAAATTGTAAACAAATTCCGCAGATGCCCATCATTTTGCGACTCAAAAGTCACGGATCGCACAAAATTCGCTCCACGAAAGGGGCGCCGGAATACCGGCGGAATCGCGGCGCAGCGGAGCCACGCGGTTCCATGCTTGAATAAAAAGAACAGAAAATGAAATTTCAGCGATTTTGTGAAATACCCTTTCCTTTTTCAAAGAAACGTGGTATAATAACTGTGCCAAACCAACTTAATAATGCAAAAGAGGCTCTGTCCCTAGGGGTTCTATACCCTTTTTGTGTCTGCAGTATGAATTTGATAAAAATGCAGATTCCTATTCTGTAGACACAGGGACAGCATCCTTTCTCGCAGAGTTGGTTTGGCGACTATTGGAGTCTGCATTTTTTGTGCGGCTACTCCGGTAGTCGCACTTTTTGTTTATTCAAATAAAGGAGGAACGACAAATGAACGAACAAACCGACCTGCAAGAACCCGCAACTCGAAAAAGATCCCCAACCACGCTTCCCTTTTTGGTGACCCTGATCGGTGTGCTGATCTTGGTCATCGCGCTGTTTTTGCCCTATATGAGCGCTTCGGGTGAGTTGGCACGACGCATTCAGGAGAGCCCGGATTGGTTGGAGGATGCATCCTTGGGACTGACGCGCAGCGATTTTTCACATGTCTCCCTTATTTCCGTCAGCAAGATCATAACCGCCATATACAGCAGCCGCGACGGCGCGATCGCCAAGACGATCATCTTCGGCTTTTGCGGCCTTCTTGCGCTGACTGCTCTGTTTGTGATCCTGAAGAAGCCCATTGCGGTTTTGATCTTTGAGCTGCTGGCCTGCAGCGTATTCCTATTCTTAAATTCTCTGATGAAGAGCACCCTCATCGGCGCGGATCACTACGTGTGGGGCGTGGGTTACTACGCTGTCATACTCGCCTCGATCGCACTCATTGCCGGCTCGGTCTGGCTGCTCATTGTGAAATCAAACATGAAGCGCCATGCAGCGAATCCCTCTGCGATGGCGGAATCCTGAAAGGAGCACAAAACAAAATGAAACAAATTCTTGCTGCACTGCTCATATCCGCGATGTTTTTTTCCTTTGCCGGATGCGAAATGAGGAAGCCCGCACATACGACGCCGTCAAGCGAGGAAGTCTCATCGACTGATTTCGACGAGATCACCACAATAACCAATGATACATCCGAGTCAACCGAGACAGAGAAGCCCACAGAATCGGAAAAGCTCACGGAATCCTCTCAGAGCGAAAAAACCGTCGGCATCCGCCCGGAGTTCAAGGAAGCAATGGACAGCTATGAGGCTTTCTATACGGAATACTGCAGGGTGCTGAAGGAATACAGCAAAAACCCGAACGATTTGGGGTTGCTTTCGGACTATAACAACCTTCTTCTCAAGGCAGCGGACGTCGATCAGGCATTCGAGGCATGGGATGAATCGGAAATGTCCGACGAGGAATTGCAGTATTACCTTGCCGTCAACAGCCGCGTTATAAAAATGCTGAGCGAGGTCGGAGGCTAAGCAGAGAAGCATAGGATCATGCAGCTCCTTGTAAAAACGACTATCATCGCCTATGAAAGAACAAAGGCCGAAGATGCCATTGATGCATCTTCGGCCTTTTGTTATGTCCGGAGGCGTTTTCCGATCAGGACGGTCGTAAGCGAGGCAGCGAGCAAATAGAGCGCTGCGGCAATGCCCTCCGGCACAAGCGAGAGGTACGGACGAGGATAAAATCGCATCAACGCCAAGACCAAAAGCCGGAGCGGAAAATAAAAGCCGAGCCAAGCGGAAATCTGGTAAAAATGCCTGCGGATCTGCTGCGCCCGCGCATCCGCAGCATCCGCTTTTATGAGATATGTATACTCAAACCCGCCGACCGCGGCAGCAAAGGGCAAGAAGCACAGAATGCAGAGAAGCTCGCTTTGCAGCAGGAACGCAGTCGTGAGCTGAAGGATCAACGTCATCACCTCCAGCGTGACCAGCAGGATCATGCACTGGCGGATGCCGTCCGTTTTGACCGTCCGGATCTGCGGCAGGTCGTCGTCGCTCTCATATTCATCATTCAGCAGGTAATCGGCCGTGACGCGAAAGAGCCGGCTGAGCTGGAGAATATTCGAAGCGTCGGGCATGGCAGAGCCCATCTCCCAGCGAGAGATGGCCTGTCTTGAAACGCTCAGCTTCTCAGCCAGAGCTTCCTGCGACATACCGCCGGACTTTCTGAGCGCGACGATCTTTTCTGACAGTTTCAAAATGAGTTCCTCCTCTAAGTTTGGTAGCGCAATGATAACATCATTCCCTGCTCAGCGCAACCAACCTCGGTTTGCATCCCCGCAACAAAAGTTTACATCGCGGTTTTTTGTGCATTTTCTTCGATATTTCCGCTTCTTTGCGCGGCGAAGCCTTGAACTCCGCAGAAACAAACCCCGCTCGAACGATCGTCCATCGCTTCCTCGCATTTCGGGTCGAGGAGCGCATACGGCTCTTCGGCAGCGAACGTCGGCGCAAGAAACAACGCGCGTTTTGAAAGAATGGGCGCGCTCCTTCCCTGCCAAAAAAGCAAAGCGCTTAATGGTTCGTTTTTCTATAGACGGTTACGCCGAGGATCTTGACCTCAACGCCCTCAATATACTCGTAGTCAGCATCGATCTCCGGGGGAAGCTGATGAATTTTTGTGACCTCATAAACCAAGGCCTTGTATCGAACGCTCCCGCCGTCTTTCAGTCTTAAAGGGATCGGAGTCAGCAGGAGCGCCAACACAAGAACCACCGCGATCACGAGTAACGCTCTCTTTGTTGATTTTTTCATTGTGAGATCCTCCATATCGATTTGTTGAACCATAACAGGTCAGATTCCAGCAGAAAGAGCAAATGGAACAATGAGAAAGCTTCCTTCATGCGCAGAGAATTTCGGGTAGATTCCCTCTTTTGAACCCGCGTGAGACGAGAAAAGGCCTTCGCCGCACAGTCGGAGTCGATCCATTCCGGCCTCTCTCCTTGAGTATACCATATTCTTTCTGGAAACGCCACCGCAAAAATGGCTCTGCTGCTCGTCTAATACTGATTCTTAATTATAATACTGAATCAAGAATCAGTTTGAAACCGGCTCATGGCTCGCGCTGCATAAAAATCGTGCCGGAGGCACTCCCCTCCGGCACGAGCCGCTGCTTGCTTTCCCCCAACGATTGCCCTCGCACAGCTATTATCGTTTTGCGTCGCTCAGCAGCGCGCGGGTCTGCTCGGCGTTGCGTCGGATCTCAGCCTGCAGCGCCTCCAACGACGCAAAACGTCGCTCCCCGCGCAAAAAGGCCAGCAGACGCAGGGTCAGACGTCGCCCATAGAGGTCGCCGCTGAAATCCAACAGCCACGGCTCCACCGTGCGGCAGTCGCCGTGGACGGTCGGACGCATCCCAATGTTCGTGACTGCCGGATAGCGTCTGCCGTCGACCTCCGTTTCGGCGGCATAGACGCCGTCCGTCGGGAGCAGGATCTGCGGCGAAACGTCGAGGTTTGCGGTCGGAATGCCGATCGTTCGGCCAAGCTGGTGTCCGGTGACGACCGTTCCGCTGAGCAAATGCGGATGCCCGAGCAAACGCACCGCCTCAGTCATTTCCCCGGAGGCGATCAGGCCGCGAATGCGCGTGGAGGACACGGTCTCCCCGTCGATGCAGAGCTGGGGGATCACATCGCAGCCGATGCCGCGCGCAGCGCAGTAGGCGCGAAGCAGCTCCGCCGTCCCTGCGCCGCCGCTTCCGCATCGGTAATCCGCCCCGCAGACCAGATGAACGGCGGAATACTCCCCGATCAGCGTCCGTTCGACAAAATCCTGCCACGGCTGCCGCATCGTTGCAGCATCAAAATGCAGCGCCAGCACCTCATCGATCGCATAGAGCGACTGCATAAGCGCGCGACGCTCGGTGGGCGTGTTCAAAAGCCGCGTCGGTGTTCCGCGCAGCAGGGTATCCGGGTGCGTATCCAGCGTCAGCGCCGCCGCAGAGCAGCCGAGGCGGTCGGCCAGCTCCCGAGTGCGCCGCAGCAACGCCCCGTGGCCGAGGTGGACGCCGTCAAAAAAGCCAAGCGCGATCACGCGTTTCATCTTGATCTTCCTTTCCTGTAGCAGGTCAGACGGCAAAAAAGCTCTTCACCGTGTGCACATTGCCGCTCTGGCAGGACGACAGCGCCAAAAATTCGCCGTCCGCGCCGTACAGGCGGCAGAGCCCATCCGGCCATTCGGCGCGAAAATCCGCGCCGTTGCGGCATTTACGCTCCTGCGCCGCATTCAGGCGCTGCGCGCGATGCGCCGCAAAGAGCGTGTCGATCGGCAGCAGCAGCGACGCCGGGTCTTCGGCGGACAGGATCTGCTCGAGCGTGAGCGCCTGCCCGATCGAAAACGAGCCGGCCGCAACGCGCCGCAGGGCGGACATGCAGCCGCCACAGCCGAGCGCCGCTCCGAGATCATGGCAGAGCGTGCGGACATAGGTTCCCTTGGAGCAGTGCACGAGCAGCTCGGCGGTTTTTCCGTCGAAGCGCTCCGATTCCAGCCGATAGATTGTGATTTTTCTCGTAGCTCGCTCCACTTCCCCGCCCTTTCGGGCAATTTCATAGAGCTTCCTGCCGCCGATCTTGATTGCGGAATACATCGGCGGGAGCTGCTCAAGCTCTCCCGTGAAGCGCTTAAGAACAGCCTCCAGCTCCTCGCTCGTGACGCAGACAGGTGCCTCGCGCAGCACGGTTCCGGTTGTGTCCTGCGTGTCGGTGGTCACGCCGAGGCGCAGCGAGGCGCGGTAGATTTTTTCGGCATGCTCAAAGAACTCGACCGCGCGCGTCGCACGTCCGAAAAAGACCGGGAGCACGCCGGTCGCCATCGGGTCAAGCGTGCCGCCGTGGCCGACGCGTCGCTCATGGAACACGCCGCGCAGCTTGCTGACCACGTCCTGCGACGTCCAGCCGACGGGCTTGTCGACGATCAAAATACCGCTAGCCATCAGAGCCTGACTCCGAGCGACGCAATGGCCTCGAGAACAGCTTTGCGCGCCGCCTCTATGCCGCCGTGCACGGTCGCGCCGGCCGCCGCGCGATGACCGCCGCCGCCCAAAAGGGCGCAAATGGCCGATGCATCGTACCCCGGCGCGGTGCGCACGGAGATCTTGCCGAGATCGCCCTCCTGCCGGAGCATCACGCCGATCTCTACCCCCTCGATCTCGCGCCCAAAGCCGGAAATATCGTCGATATCGTCCTCCGTGAGCTGCAATTTTTCACGGATCTCATTCGGGATCGCGCTGACCGCAACCAGCCCGTCCGCAAAAAACTCTGTCGTTTCGGTCAGATAGGCGTCCAGACGCAGACGAGCCATGCGCCGCGTCAGGAACATGACCTGATTGACCGCAAAGGTGTCCGCGCCGCAGTCGCGGCAATAGGCCGCCGCGCGCAGGGTGTCGGCAGTCGTGTTGCTGTAGCGGAAGCAGCCGGTATCCGTCGAGATCGCAACGTAGAGCGCCTCGGCCATACGCGGCGTGACCGTGACCTTCAGCTCCAAAAGCAGCTTGAGGATCAGCTCGCCGCAGGCGGCGGTCTCGGGGTCAACAAAGCCGCGCTTGGCGTAGCCGTTGTTGCGGCCGTGGTGGTCGATCAGCATCTCGATGCGGTCGGCGTCATTCACGGCGTTATACGGCAGGAGCTTGCTCGAGGCGATGTCCACGGCGACAAGGCACGCGCCCTCCGGCGCCTCGGCAACAGTCAGCCCGTCCAGATAGGGACGGAATTTGTCGGTAAACTGGGGATTTTCCAGAATCGCCGCCTGCTTGCCGAGCTGCCTCAGCCCGCCGCACAGCGCGGCGGCGCAGCCGATCGTGTCGCCGTCGGGGCGGCGGTGGGTCAGGATCAGGTAGTTGTCGCCTGCGAGCAAAAACGCAGCGACCTCAGCTATGGTCAGTGTTTTCATCGTCATCCTCCGGAAGGTCGAGCTTGGAGAGAAGGTCGAGAATGTGCGCGCCGTGCACGATGGAATCGTCGGCCTGCCATTGCAGCTCCGGTGTATAGCGAAGCTGGAGCGTGCGTCCCAGCTCCCGGCGCAGGTATCCGGCTGAGGATCTCAGCCCGGCCATGGTCTCCTTGGTGTATTCCTTGTCAAGCAGCGACACATAGACCTTTGCATAGCGCAGGTCGGGCGTCGTCTCTACATGTGTGATCGAGAGCATTGTTTTTTGCACGCGCGGGTCCTTCAACTCGCGCAGCAGAGAGGCCAGCTCACGCTGGATCTCTTCGTTGATGCGTCCAAGACGGTTGGATGCCATAATAGCTTACCTCCTTCTAGTGAAAAACGGGCAGGACGCGACATGCGCCGCGTCCTGCCGAAAAAATCAGCGGGGAATCTCCTCCATGACGAAGCATTCAAAGATGTCGCCCTCTTTGATGTCGTTGAACTTCTCGATGGACATGCCGCACTCATAATTCTGCGCGACCTCCTTGACGGAGTCCTTGAAGCGCTGCAGCGAGCCGATGTTGCCCTCGTAGATGACGATATTGTCGCGCAGGACGCGCACCTGACCGTCGCGGGTGATTTTGCCGTCCTTGACGTAGCAGCCCGCAATGGTGCCGATCGCAGAGACCTTGTAAGTCTGGCGCACCTCGGCGTGACCGATGACCGCCTCGCGGAACTTCGGCGCAAGCATACCCTTCATCGCCGCCTCGATCTCGTCGATGGCGTCATAGATCACGCGGTACATCCGCAGATCGACATTGGCACGCTGCGCGGAGGCTGCCGCCGCGGCATCCGGACGGACGTTGAAGCCGACAACGATCGCGTTGGACGTGGAGGCCAACAGAATATCCGATTCGTTGATCGCGCCGACACCGGCATGGATCACGCGGACGCGAACCTCCTCGTTGGAGATCTTCTCGAGGCTGGCCTTGACCGCCTCGGCGGAGCCCTGCACGTCGGCCTTGACGATCAGGTTCAGCTCCTTCATCTCGCCCTCCTGCATCTTGGCAAAGAGGTTGTCGAGCGTGACCTTGCTCGTGAGCTTCGCAGCGGCGTCCTTCTCGGCCTGCTTGCGCTGCTCGACGAGCTGACGCGCCATACGCTCGTCGCTGACGGCGTTGAACTCGTCGCCGGGGGCGGGCGTTTCGGCAAGGCCGGTGATCTCCACCGGGATGGACGGGCCTGCGGAGGTGATGGTTCTGCCCTTGTCGTCCGTCATCACGCGCACGCGGCCGACGGCCGTTCCGGCAATGATGAGGTCGCCCTTGTGCAGCGTGCCGTTCTGAACCAGCAGCGAAGCGATCGGACCGCGGTTCTTGTCCAGACGCGCTTCAATGACGATACCCTTGGCGGCGCGGTTCGGGTTGGCCTTGAGATCGGCCAGCTCGGCGGTCATAATGACGGTCTCGAGCAGCTCATCGATGCCGGCGCCCGTTTTGGCAGAGATCCGCACGACCTCCGTGTCGCCGCCCCATTCTGCCGGAACCAGCTCGTGCTCCGTAAGCTGGGTCAGGACGCGGTCGGGATTTGCGCCCGGCTTATCCATCTTGTTGACCGCGACGATGATCGGAATATCCGCGGCCTTGGCGTGGTTGATCGCCTCGATGGTCTGCGGCATGATGCCGTCGTCCGCAGCGACCACGAGGATCGCAATATCTGTGCACATGGCACCGCGCGCACGCATGGAGGTGAATGCGGCGTGACCCGGCGTGTCGAGGAAGGTGATCGGGCTGCCGTTGATCTCGACGGTATAGGCGCCGATGTGCTGCGTGATGCCGCCGGCCTCGCCGGAGGCGACGTTGGTCTTTCTGACGGCGTCGAGCAGGCTCGTCTTGCCGTGGTCAACGTGACCCATCACGACCACGACCGGGCTGCGCGGCTGAAGCTCGTCGGCGGAGTCCTGATGATCGTCGATCAGGCGATCCTCAATGGTTACGACGATTTCCTTTTCGACCTTGCAGCCCAGCTCGGTTGCAACAAACTCGGCCGTGTCAAAGTCGATGGTCTGGTTGATGCTTGCCATCACGCCGTTCTTGATGAGCACCTTGATCAGCTCGGTAGCAGTTTTCTTCATGCGCGAGGCAAGCTCGCCGACCGTGATCTCGTCGGGGATCTTGACCGTCAGAGGCGTCTTCTTGATGATCTCAAGCTGGAGGCGACGCATCTTCTCCTGCTCCTCGTTGCGGCGCTTGTTGCCCGTCTGGCCGCGCTTGTTGTCCTTTTTGCGGTTTTTGCTGCCGATCTTCTGTTTGCCGCCGGAATAGTTCTGCACCCGCTCGGAAACCAGATTGTCCACGCGGTCGTCAAAGCGGTCGGCGTTGACCGTCACGGCCTTCGTGTCGACCACACGGCGCTCGCGCTTGCGCTCGGGCTCCTTCGGCTTTTCGGGCTTTGCGGGCTTCGCAGCCGCCTGCGCAGTCTGGGCAGGCTTCTCCGTCTTTTCTGCGGGCTTCGGCTCGGCCTTCTTGGGCGCGGGCGCAACGGCAAAGACCTCAGCGATCGAGCCGATCTGGTGCTGCTGCGTGATATGGTCGAAAACCGCATTGAGCTGCTCATCCGTCAGCACCTGCGAATTGCTCTTCGGCTTATCAAAATAAATTCCAACGATCTCCGCAATGTCCTTCGGCGCCATGCCGAAATCCGCGGCGACTTCTTTTACACGATATTTCACTAAACTCATAAAGCCACCTCCACTTACTTTTTGCCATGTCGAATATGATTGCGATGCGCCTTCTCCTCTGCGCGGCGTTTTTCCACGCGCCGGACGCGGACGTCCAGATCCTGAAGGAGCGACGCATATTTTTCCGGGTCGCCGAGCGTTTTGACGAAGGCCTGCGCCAGCCGAACGTCCACAATGGCCGCAATGGCGCACGAGCTGACGCCCAGCGCCTCGCCCAGCTCGTCGCGGGTATAAGGCAGGGTCAGGATCGGCTGCGCCGTCCCGGCGACGAAGCTCTGCGCGCGCCGCACGGTGTGCCCGCCGGCGTCCGAGGCTAGCAGCACCAGCCGCGCCCGGTTGGCTCTGGTCGCGGCGCCGACCGGCTCCTCTCCGCAGACCAGATTGCGTCCCTTGCGGGAAATGGCCAGCAGGCCGAGACTTTTATTCTGCTCCATCGGCTTCCTCCATTTCTCTGAGCAAGCTCTCATAGACCTCCGGTGGAATCTCGGTCTCGAGCGCGCGAGAGAGCGCATTGGACTTGACTGCCCGCTTCAGGCAGGCGCAGCTGCGGCAGAGATAGGCGCCGCGGCCATTGGCCTTGCCGCGCAGGTCGAGGCAGACCGTTCCCTCCGGGCTGCGCACCACGCGCAGAAGCTCCTTTTTGGGTTTATGCTCCCGGCAGCCGAGGCACTGACGCATGGGAATCTTTTTTGTCACGACGATTCCTCCGTTTCCTTGCAGTTAAAGCTTAAAATATGATTCGCCGTTATTCCTCCGAAGGCACCTCGGAGTTCTGCAGAGCGTCCTCCTGCTCCATCTCCTCCACGGTGTCTGCCTGAGAGGCGGGCTTGATGTCGATCTTGCAGCCGGTCA
>URLT01000037.1 GCA_900548795.1 uncultured Eubacteriales bacterium | reverse complement strand
ATTGAGATGAACCGCATCGCCGAGCCGTACATCCGCAGCAGGGCGATCCGTCATTTGGAGAAGGGGCGCGTGGTCATTTTCGGCTGCGGCACGGGCAATCCCTTCTTCTCCACCGACACCGGCGCTGTCCTGCGCGCTGCCGAGATCAACGCCGACGCCATCCTGCTGGCCAAGAACATCGACGGCGTCTATTCCGACGACCCGGCGAAGAACCCGACGGCGGAGAAATTTGACGAGATCACCTATGAGGAGGTGCTCGCGCGCCACCTGATGGTCATGGACAGCACCGCCACCAGCCTTTCAATGGACAATCACATCCCCATTATCCTGTTCGCGCTCAAGGATCCGCAGAATATCTACCGGGTCGTGATGGGAGAAAAAATCGGAACCGTCGTTTCCGAACAACAATAAGGAGGACGCACCATGTCAGTAGATTTCAAGGAATTTAACCGCAAGATGGACAAGACCCTGGAGGTTCTTCAGGAGAATTTCGGTGCGATCCGCGCCGGACGCGCCAATGCACGCGTGCTCGACCGCATCACCGTGGAATATTACGGCGTTGAGACGCCGGTCGGTCAGGTCGGCTCGATCTCCTCGCCGGACGCCCGCACGCTGGTCATCCAGCCGTGGGACGGCTCGCTGCTGAAAAAGATCGAAAAGGCCATCCAGACCTCCGAGCTGGGCATCAACCCGCAGAACGACGGCCGCGTGATCCGGCTGGTCTTCCCGCAGCTCACCGAGGAGCGCCGCCGCGATCTGGTCAAGCAGGTCAAGAAATACGGCGAGGAGGGTAAGGTCGCCGTCCGCAACATCCGCCGCGACGCCATGGACTATATCAAGAAGCTCAAGAAGGACTCCGAGATCACCGAGGACGACCAGAAAAAGGCCGAGAAGGATCTGCAGGAGCTGACGGATAAGTATATCAAGAAGGTCGACGACGCCTGCGCCGTCAAGGAAAAGGAACTGATGGAGATCTGATCCGTCGAACGAATGTCATTCCGTGCGCGGGGCGCTTTGCAGCCCCGCGCCGAATGGCATTCATTTTGTGTTGCTTCTAAGGAGAACCTATGCTGTTTCGCAAGAAAAAAACCGCCGCGCCGCGCGTGATCCCGACGCATATCGCCATCGTCATGGACGGCAACGGCCGCTGGGCAAAGCGGCGCGGTCTGCCGCGTCAGGCCGGGCACAAGGTCGGCGCGGAGGCCTTCCGCACGATCGCAAACTACGCCAAATCCATCGGCCTGAGCTATCTGACCGTCTATGCCTTCTCCACCGAGAACTGGAAACGCTCAGACGAGGAGGTCGACGCGATCATGGAGCTGCTGGAGCGCTATCTGCGCGAGGCGATCGCCGATATGGACAAGAACCGTGTGCGCTTTTGCTTCTTCGGCGACCTGAGCCGCCTGTCGCCGGAGCTTCGGGAGGAGGCGCGCATCGCGGCCGAGCGTTCGGCCAAATATGAGGGCGTTCAGGTGAATTTCTGCCTGAATTACGGCGGCCGCGCCGAAATTTTGCGCGCGGCGCAGCGCTTTGCCGCGCAATGTGCGGCGGGCGAGGCCAAGCCCGAGGAGCTGACGGAGCAGCGGTTCTCTGAGCTGATGTATTCCGCAGGCATCCCCGACCCGGAGCTGGTCATCCGCCCGGGCGGCGAGCTGAGAATTTCCAATTTTCTGTTATGGCAGTCGGCCTATGCCGAATATTATTTTACCGATGTCCTCTGGCCGGACTTCGGCCCGAAGGAGCTTGATCTGGCGATTGACGCGTTCAACCACCGCAACCGCCGCTTTGGAGGTGCAAAATAACCCATGCTGACGAGAATTCTGGCAGCGGCGGTCGGCCTGCCGCTGCTGCTTGCGATCATTCTGTTCCTGCCGCCGGTCGCGACGGCGATCCTTTTTGCCGCCGCCTGTGCGATCGGCGCATATGAAATGCTCTGGCGCACCGGCATCCTGAAGCACAAGCGCATCCTGTGCTGCACCGTGCTCATGGCCGTGGCGACCGTTCTGTGGTCGTGGGCGATGCAGAGCGGACGGCTCACGGGCGAGAAGGCGTGGCTTGCTGCACTGGCCGGGCTGTTCGTGTTCTTCGTCGCGCTGTTCTGCGAGCTGCTGGCCGCGCACACAGCGCTGTCGTTCACGTCGCTTTTTGCGGCTGTGTTCAGCGGCGTGATTTATCCGCTTTTGATCGCCTCGCTGGCGCGCCTGCGCTGCATGGACGCCGACCATGCCTTCCCGTACCTGACGCTGACGGTGTTCCTGCTGTCGATGATCGCCGATTCCGGCGCGTATTTCGTCGGCAGAGCCTGCGGCAAGCATAAGCTTGCGCCCGTCGTCAGCCCGAAAAAGACGTGGGAGGGCGTGATCGGCGGCGTGATCTGCAACATCGCGTTCATGCTGCTCTATCTTTTCCTGATCTCGAAATTCTGCGGTGTGACCGTGCGTTATTGGACGGCGCCGATCTACGGCGTCCTCGGCGCGGCGGCGTCCGTCGTCGGCGACCTGACGCTCTCGGTCGTGAAGCGTCAGGTCAAGCTCAAGGACTACGGCAATCTGATCCCCGGCCACGGCGGCATCCTTGACCGCTTTGACAGCACCATGCTTGTCGCTCCGCTGACGGAGCTGCTGGTGCTGGTGCTGCCGTTTGCGGTGTAAGCCTATGACGCAGAGCTTATCGATCCTCGGAAGCACCGGCTCGATCGGCCGGCAGACCCTTGAGGTCGCCGAGCAGCTCTCCGTCCGCGTGGCGGCGCTCACGGCCGGGAGCAACGTCGAGCGCATGGCCGAGCAGTGCCGCAAATTCCGGCCGTCTCTGGCCGTGATGGCGACGGAGCAGGCGGCCGACGCGCTGCGTGCGCGCATTGCCGATCTGCCGATCCGCGTGCGTTCCGGCATGGACGGCCTGATCGAGGCGGCCGAGCTGGACGAGGCGGACACCGTCGTGACGGCGGTGGTCGGCATGGTCGGCCTCAGGCCGACGCTGGCTGCGATCGCAAAGAAAAAGCGCATCGCACTTGCCAACAAAGAAACGCTCGTCTGCGCCGGGGAGCTGGTCATGGCGGCGGCGCGTGCCTCCGGGGCGGAGATCATCCCGGTGGACTCCGAGCACTCGGCCATTTTTCAGTGCCTGATGGGTGCGCACGGCAAGGAGGAGATCCGCCGCCTGATCCTGACCTGCTCGGGCGGCCCGTTTTTCGGCAAAAAGCCGGAGGAGCTGCGCGGCGTGACCAAGGCCGACGCGCTCAGGCACCCGAACTGGCGCATGGGCGCGAAGATCACGGTCGACTGCGCCACGCTGATGAACAAGGGGCTCGAGGTCATCGAGGCCATGCGGCTGTATGACCTGCCGCTGTCGCAGGTGGACGTGGTCATCCACCGGCAGAGCATCGTGCATTCGCTCGTGGAGTTCCGCGACGGCGCGGTGCTGGCGCAGCTCGGCGTGCCGGATATGCGCATTCCGATCCGTCTTGCCATGACCTATCCCTTCCGCACGGAAAACCCCGAGCCGCCGCTCGATCTGCTGAGCTGCGGCGCGCTGACCTTCGACCGCCCCGACCGCGAGGCGTTCCCATGCCTTGCGCTTGCCGAGGAGGCGGCCGAGCGCGGCGGAAACGTCTGCGCGGCTATGAACGGCGCGAACGAGGCCGCCGTTGCGCTGTTCCTTCAAGACCGCATCGGCTTTTATGACATTGCGCGGCTCGTGCGCAGGGCGACGGACGCCGTCGACTTTGTTGCGCGGCCGGATCTCGAAGCGCTGCTCGCGGCGGACGCCGCCGCGCGAAACGTGGTGCTCGCGGAATTCTGAGGTGAATCTATGATCGTTTTTTATATCGTTCTGGCAATTCTGCTCTTCGGCCTGCTGATCCTTGTGCATGAATTCGGCCATTTCATCACGGCGAAGCTCTTCGGCGTGCGCGTGAACGAATTTTCGCTCTTTATGGGGCCGGCCATTTGGAAAAAGCAAAAGGGCGAGACGCTCTACGCCCTGCGCTGCATCCCCATCGGCGGCTACTGCGCCATGGAGGGCGAGGACGGCGACAGCGACGATCCGCGCGCGTTCACGAATGCGTCGATCTGGAAGCGCTTTATCATTTTAATCGCAGGCTCAATGATGAACCTGCTGGCGGGGCTTGTGATGATGCTGCTGCTCGTGAGCGTCTCCTTTGAGATCGTGCCCACGAGAACCGTTGCGAGCATCCAGCCGGAGCGGCCGTTTGCCGGCCAGCTTCAGGCCGGAGACGAGATCTATTCCGTCAACGGCGAGCGCGTCTACGTCCAGCAGGACATCACCATGCTGCTTGACCGCAACACGAGCGGAAAACAGGAGCTGGTCGTCATCCGCGACGGCAAGAAGCTCGCGCTGCACGACGTGCCCATGGTGCGCGACTACGGAGACGCGGACGACCTGCGCTACGGCTTCAACGTGGAATATCAAGATAAAACCGTCGGCGGCGTGATCTCATATTCGTGGAATAGCTGCCGCGACTTTGTGCGTCTGGTGCGTCTGTCTCTGCAGGATCTCGTGGGCGGCAGAGCCGGGGTGAAGGATCTGTCCGGCCCGGTCGGCATCGTCGCGGTCGTCAGCGAGCAGGGGAGCGCGGCCGGGAACATCGGCGAGGGCATCGCCAACGAGGTCTACCTGTTCGCGCTGATCGCGGTCAATCTGGCCGTGATGAACCTGCTGCCCATCCCCGCGCTCGACGGCGGCCGCGTGGTGTGTATGCTGCTGAGCTTTGTGATCGAAAAAATCATCCGCAGAAAGCTCAATCCGAAGATCGAGGGCTATCTGCACGCGGGCTTTATGATCCTGCTGCTGGCGCTGATGGCGTTCATCGCCGTGCAGGATGTTATAAAGCTGTTTTAGGAGAAAATATGACCAGACAAATTACGGTCGGCGGGCTGAAGATCGGCGGCGGTGCGCCGGTGTCGATCCAGTCCATGCTGAACATCCCCAACACAAACATCGACGGCTGCCTCGAGCAGATCGAGGCGCTGCGCCGCGCCGGGTGCGAGCTGGTGCGCCTGTCCGTTCTGGACATGGAGGCCGCCGAGGCCTTCGGCAAGATCGCGCAGCGCTCGCCGCTGCCGCTCGTGGCCGACATCCATTTTGACTATCGGCTGGCGCTTGCCGCCGCCGAAAACGGCGCGGCCAAGATCCGCATCAACCCCGGCAACATCGGCGGCGAGGCGCGTGTGAAGGCGGTCGTCGACTGCTGCAAAGCGCATCATATCCCCATCCGCATCGGCGTCAACGGCGGCAGTCTGGACAAAAGACTGCTGGAAAAATACGGCCATCCGACGCCCGAGGCGCTGGTCGAGAGCGCGTTTTCGCACATCGCGCTGCTTGAAAAATTCGGCTTTTACGACACCTGCGTGTCGATGAAATCCAGCTCCGTGCCGCTGATGATGCAGGCCTATCGCCTGTTCTCCGAGCGGTCGGATTATCCGCTGCACCTCGGCGTGACTGAAACGGGCACAAAATACATGGGCACGATCAAGTCCGCCATGGGCATCGGCGGTCTGCTCTGCATGGGCATAGGCGATACGATCCGCGTCTCGCTGACGGATGACCCCGTCGAGGAGGTCAAGGCGGCCAAGGCCATTCTGAAGGCCGCCGGGCTGCGCCGGGGCGTGAATTTTATCTCCTGCCCGACCTGCGGCCGGACAAAGATCGACCTCATCAACCTCGCCAAACGCGCCGAGAGCGCGCTGGCCGACGTGGACAAGGACATCACGGTCGCCGTTATGGGCTGCATCGTCAACGGGCCCGGCGAGGCGCGTGAGGCCGACGTCGGCATTGCCGGCGGCGACGGCTGCGGCGTCCTGTTCGTCAAGGGCGAGCTGAAGGAGAAGCTGCCCTATGACGAGCTGCTTGGCGCGCTGCTGCGCTACGTTGAAAAACTATAAGGAACATCTGAATCAATCGGCTGCGGCAGTCAGTGGGTCTTTTGCCCCAACTAATCGGTTTGAAAATCTTGAAATACGTAAAGGATTCCTGCGATTTCCAAACCTCAATTTGGAACAAAATCCTTCGCTGACCGCTCTTGCGATTTAATCAGAGGTTCCCTAAAGACAAGAACGTGGCGTGCGCCGGAGCGGTTCGGCGCACGCCATTGCGGGAGAAAGCATGAATTCCTATCCGATTTTAGACCTGTTTTATGAATATCAGCCGGAGGAGCCGCTGCTTGCCCCTCTGCAGCAGGCGGAGGTCTGCCACGCAACGATCGACCGGGAGCGCAAATGCATCGAGCTGAAAACGCGCTTTGCCGACTACGTGCCGCGCGCGTCCGTCGAGCGGATGCAGACCGAGCTGGCGTCGCTCTACGGCATGGACGAGGTGCTGCTGCATCCGCAGTTTCCGCCGCAGACGCTTGAGCGGATCGACCCGCTCGAGCTGAGCGCCGTGCTGATCGACGCGTTCAGTCCGGCGGCCTCGATGCTGGCCGGGGCAACGTGGACGGTCGGCGCGGACAGGCTCGGCTTGCAGCTCCTGAGCTTCGGCCGAGAGGCGCTGATGCCGCATCTTCCGGCGCTGACGCGCTATCTCAAGGAGCGCTTCGGCGTGCAGCCCGAGATCGAGCTGACCGGCGGCGACGCGGCTGACGACGCGATCGCCCAGACGGAGCAGCTTCGCCGCAAGGCCGCCGCCGAGCTGCCGAAGCCGAGCTTCTCCGCCCCGGAAAAGCAGCAGCAGAAGGCCGACGGACCGAGTATGATCTATGGGAAGCCCTTTCAGGGCGCGGCGCTGCCCATGCGGGAGATCCGGCAGGAGCTTCAGGACGAGCGCGTCATCATCGAGGGGCGCGTGTTTTCCGTTGACCACCGCGAGGTGCGCAAGGGCACGGCCACGGTCGTGAATTTTGACATGACCGACTATACCGGCTCGGTGCGCGTCAGCGGATTTTTCAAGGGCGACACCGGCAAGCCGCTCACCGACGGCGTGAAAAAGCCGGGCGGCTGGCTGCGCGTGCAGGGCAAGCTCGACTACGACGAATATTCCAAGGAAATGGTCGTCAAGCCCTTCGCCGTCATGGAGGGCAAGGCGCCGAAGCGCGAGGACACGGCCGAGCAAAAGCGCGTCGAGCTGCATCTGCATACGTCCATGTCCATGATGGACGCGCTGACAAAGGCCGGCGACGCCGTCTCTACGGCGGCGCGCTGGGGGCACCGCGCCGTTGCCATCACCGACCACGGCGTGGCCTCGGCCTTCCCGGATGCGATGAAGGCCGCCGAAAAGGCCAAGGTCGCCGGGACGGATCAGAGGATTAAGGTGCTCTACGGCTGCGAGGGCTACTACGTCAACGACGTCGACGACCGCATTGCCGTTCACGGCAGCGGAAATATACCGCTTTTGGGCGAATTCATCGCCTTTGACCTCGAGACGACCGGCCTTTCCGCCTTTAAGGACACCATCATCGAGATCGGCGCCGTGCGCATCCGCGACGGAGAGCCGGTCGAGACCTTCCAGACCTTCGTCGCGCCGGGGCGGCATCTTTCGCCGAAGATCATCGAGCTGACCGGCATCACCGACGAGATGCTGCGCGGCGCGCCGGAGCTGCACGACGTGCTTCCGCAATTTCTGAGCTTCTGCGGCGACCGGCCTCTGGTCGCGCACAACGCGGATTTCGACGTCGGCTTCCTGACGGCGGCCTGCGAGCGCGAGCGCATCGCGTTCGACCCGACCTATATGGACACGCTGATCCTTGCGCAGAACCTGATGCCCCAGCTCAACAAATTCAAGCTCGACATCGTTGCAAACGCCCTGAGCCTGCCGGAATTCCAGCATCACCGCGCCTCCGACGACGCGCTGACCTGCGGCTATCTCTATCTGCGCTTTGCAAAAATGCTGCAAGAGCGCGGCCTGCAGGAGATCGGCCAGATCAACGAGGCCATGGCCGAGCTGCGCTCCGGCGCGCGCATCAGTGACCGCCGCGCCAAGCACATCATCGTCTTTGCCAAGAACCAGACCGGCCTGCGCAATCTGTATCACATCATTTCCGACGCGCATCTGAAGTTCTTCAAGCGCAATCCGCGTATGCCCAAGAGCGAGCTGCTGCGCTACCGCGAGGGGCTTATCATCGGCTCGGCCTGCGAGGCCGGCGAGCTGTTTCAGGCCGTCCTCCAGCATAAGAGCCACGCCGAGCTCAAGCGCATCGCCTCGTTCTACGATTTCCTCGAGATCCAGCCCATCAGCAACAACCGCTTCATGCTCGAAAACGGCACGGTCGAGACGGAGGAGCAGCTGCGCGATTTCAACCGCACCGTCGTCGCCCTCGGGGAGGAGCTGGGCAAGCCGGTCTGCGCGACGGGCGACGTCCACTTCCTGAACCCCGAAGAGGAGATCTACCGCCGCATCCTGCTGGCCAGCAAGGGCTTCGAGGACTGCGACCGGCCGAATCCGCTCTATTTCCACACGACCGACGAGATGCTCGAGGAGTTTTCCTACCTCGGCGCGGAGAAGGCGCTCGAGGTGGTCGTGACGAATCCGAACCATATCGCCGATCAGTGCGAGACGATCCGCCCCGTGCCGCATAATCTCTTTGCGCCGAAGATCGAAAACTCCGTTGAGGATCTGAAAAGCCTTGTTTACGGAAAAATGCACCGGCTTTACGGCGATAATCCGCCCGAGATCGTCACCAAGCGCGTGCAGACCGAGCTGGGCGACATCATCAACTGCCACTACGACGTGATCTATATGTCCGCGCAGAAGCTCGTGCAGAATTCGCTCGAGCACGGCTATTTGGTCGGCTCTCGAGGCTCCGTCGGCTCGTCGCTCGTGGCCTTCATGTCCGGCATCACCGAGGTCAACTCGCTGCCGCCGCATTACCGCTGCCCCAAGTGCAAATACTGCACCTTTGACGTCCCGGACGGCATCAACTGCGGCGCCGACCTGCCCGACGACGTCTGCCCGCAGTGCGGCGCGAAGCTCGAGAAGGACGGCTTCAACATCCCGTTCGAGACCTTCCTCGGCTTCGGCGGCGACAAGGTGCCGGATATTGACCTGAACTTTTCCGGCGAGTACCAGTCGCGCGCCCACCAATACTGCATCGAGATGTTCGGCGCGAGCCACGTGTTCCGCGCCGGAACGATCGGCACCGTGGCCGAGAAAACGGCCTACGGTTATGTGAAAAAATACCTTGCCGAGCGCGGCCGCACGGCCTCGCGCGCCGAGGAGAACCGCCTTGCGGCGGGCTGCGTCGACGTGCGCCGCACGACCGGTCAGCACCCCGGCGGCCTCGTCGTCATTCCGCAGGAGAACGAGATCTGGGATTTCTGCCCCGTGCAGCACCCGGCCGACGACGTCCATACCGACATCATCACGACCCACTTTGAATATCATTCCATGGAGGAAAATCTGCTCAAGCTGGATATGCTGGGGCACGACGACCCGACCATGATCCGCATGATGGAGGATATGACCGGCGTCAATGCGCAGGAGATCCCGCTCGACGACAAGGACACAATGTCCATCTTCGTCTCAAGCAAGGTGCTCGGCTATGAGCACGACAAGCTCCTGACAGAGGTCGGCACGGTCGGCATCCCGGAATTCGGCACGAGCTTCACACGCGGGATGCTCATGGACACCAAGCCGACGCAGTTCGACACGCTCATTCGCCTTTCCGGCTTCTCTCACGGCACGGACGTCTGGCTCGGCAACGCGAAGGATCTGATCCTGAGCGGCACGGCCTCCGTCAATCAGGCCATCGGCTGCCGCGACGATATCATGCTCTATCTCATCAAGTGCGGCCTGCCGGAGAAGCGCGCCTTCAAATTCATGGAGGCCGTGCGAAAGGGCGCCATTCACAAGGGCAAGCCGTGGCCGGAGGGCATCGAGGACGAGATGCGCGAGCATCAGGTGCCGGAGTGGTACATCGATTCCTGCAAAAAGATCAAATACCTCTTCCCGAAGGCGCACGCGGCGGCCTACGTTATGATGGCCTTCCGCATCGCGTGGTTCAAGGTGCATCATCCGCTGGCGTTTTATGCGGCATATTTCTACCGCCGCAGTCAGAAGGACGGCTTTGACGCCGCCATGATGACCCACGGCATCGAGACGGTCAAGGAGCACATCAAGTCCATCTCCGAAAATCCGGACCGCACCGCCAAGGAGGACGACCTGATCACGACGCTTGAGGTCTGCTACGAGTTCTATCTGCGCGGCTTTGAATTCGCGCCCATCGACCTGTACGAGTCCGACTCCATTAAATTCCTGATGAAGGACGGCCGGCTGCTGCCGCCGTTCGTGTCGGTCTCGGGTCTTGGCGAGACGGCGGCACGCGACATCGTCGCCGGACGCGAGGGCAAGCATTTCATCTCGATCGAGGAATTCTCTGCCGCATGCCCGAAGGTGTCGAAAACGCACATTGAGAATCTGCGCATCGCCGGGGCGTTCGGCGATCTTCCCGACACCAGCCAGATGACGCTTTTCTGATAAAATTTACAAATTTTATTTGTGCTTTTTGTGCGTTGCTCCAAAAAACGCGCAGAACGCGGAAATGGATTTGATGTTCTGCGGCGTATGCGGTATACTAATCATGCAAAATAAAGAAAAAAGGAGTTTGTTGATTATGCAACAGCTTGAGAAACAGTTTCACATTCACTGCGTAGAGGGCGACGTCGGTCGCTACTGCATCCTGCCCGGTGATCCCGGCCGCTGTGAGTCCATTGCGAAGCTTTTTGATAACCCCGTTCACGTCGCACAGAACCGTGAGTTCAACATCTACACCGGCACGCTGCTCGGCGAGAAGGTCTCCGTCTGCTCCACCGGCATCGGCGGCCCGTCTGCCTCCATCGCCATGGAGGAGCTGCACAACATCGGCGCAGATACCTTCATCCGCACCGGCACCTGCGGCGGCATCAATCTGGACGTGAAGTCCGGCGACATCGTCGTGGCCACCGGCGCCATCCGCTTTGAGCACACCTCCATGGAGTACGCGCCGATCGAATATCCGGCGGTCGCGAACCTCGACCTCACCATCGCCCTGCGTCAGGCGTCTCTTGCCATGGGCAAGACGACCCACTGCGGCGTTGTGCAGTGCAAGGACGCGTTCTATGGCCAGCACAGCCCGGCCAAGATGCCCGTCTCCTATGAGCTGCTGCAAAAGTGGGAGGCGTGGAAGCGCCTCGGCGTGCTCGCCAGCGAGATGGAATCCGCCGCGCTCTTCGTCGTTGCCGACGCTCTGAAGTGCCGCTGCGGCTCCTGCTTCCACGTGATCTGGAACCAAGAGCGCGAGGCCGCCGGCCTCGATCAGGATATGAGCGAGGATACCTCGTCCTCCGTCCGCGTTGCGGTCGAGGCGCTCAAGCTCATCATCGAGCAGGATCGCGCCGCGAAGAAGTAAAATTTCGGGAATATTTCCAAGTTTGCGATGCCTTTGCATTGCAAAAAACGTCGGAACAAAGCTGCGTTTCCGGCGTCGAACCAATAAGAAGGAGGTGGGATAGATGAGGCGTGCATGGTGGACGGTGTGGATCAAGGTCGCCGTTCTTGCGGTGGTGCTGTTTTTGGGGTATCGCTTTGCCAAGGGCAAGGTCGACGGCATCCTTTCTCCCTATCTCACGGATCGGTCGCCGTCGGAGACGACGGAGTCGACAAGCGCCGCGCTTGACGATCCGCAGGAGGACGGCGAGAGCAAGTCTCAGGTCCTGATCGAAAAAGCCGTCTCGTGGGCGGAAAAGCTGGTCGGCAAGCAGATCGACTATGAAAATCTGATCTTCGACTACGCCAACGACTACGCGCACAGAATGATGGACGAGTCTGACGAGGAGCGAAACACGATCACCGACAGACTGTCCTGACGCATACCGCAAGCAGAAAGCCTCCGAGCACAAACAGGCTCGGAGGCTTTCTGGCGTTTATAACGATTTTTGAATCAGACAGCTCATAATTCGGATCGGAAATCCGTCTGACGCTTACAGCGAAAAATCCACGTCGTCGTATTTGGAAAAATCGGCGGGCTTTCTGCGCGCGGGGACGCGCCTGAGCGGGTCATATTTGAATTTGCGGCAGCTCTGGCCGCAGGAGACCATGCCGCGTTTTTTGCAGAGATAGGTCTTGTCGTCGACCTTGCCGGCGTGGGCGCAGTAGGAGCAGGACGGGGCGATTTTTTTCTTAAACAGCATTGCGTTCACCTCGGCGTTATTATACCGCAGTGCGGCGCTTTTTTCCAGCCCATTTTTTCAAAATTGACGGAAAAACGGCGCTCGCGCCGAGCAGCAGCCCCAGCTCCGCGAGCAGCGCGGGGCGCGGCGAGCAAAGAGCCAGCGCCAGCAGCAGCGAGAACAGGCCGTGCAGCAGCTTGGCCGTGCAATAGCCGCGCGTGCGCAGACCGGCCGCCGCGGTCAGGCTGAGCGTCTGCAAATGCACGCACAGGCCGCCCCAACCCATCAGAAATGCGCACAAGGGCAGGGAAAAGGGCTGCCCCTGCTGCATCAGAATGCCCGAGCTCAGCTCCAGCATACCGAGCGGCAGCCCGCGCAGCGCCGCCGGGAGACGCAGAAGAGCCCCGAGCCGCCACACGGTCAGAAGCTCCTGCAGCACGCGAAAGCAGACGATCAGCACGCACACGCTGCCCAGCGTCTCGAATGTCCCGCGCACCGAGCGGGCAAACAGCTCCGGTATGGACGGCTCGACGATGCGCCTGATATGCGCGGCTCCGCCGGTGTCCGGCTCGCGCAGAGCAAGCCCGACCCAAAGCGCGGCGAGGACGTGCACGCCGTAGAGCAGCAGTCCGGCTTGGACGCCGCCGGTCACGGAGGCGACCACGCTGACAAAAAATGCCGGGCCGGAGTTGTTGCAAAAGCGCAGCGCGCGCTCGGCGTCGGAGCGCTCAAGCACGCCCTCCCGGTACAGGCCGACAACGGCGGCGGCGCCGGACGGATAGCCCCCCAACAGCCCCACGAGAAACGCCGGCAGCGCCGCAGCGGGCACGCCCAGCAGCGCCCGGGTCAGCCGGTCGAGCCGTCCGCCGCAGGGGAGCGGAGGCAGCGCGCCGCAGAGCAGACGGCCGGCAAACAAAAACGGGAGCAGCGCGGGGAGCACCCGCACGGCGCACAGCCGCAGCCCCTCCTGCGCGCCGCGCAGCGCGGCGTCCGGCTCGAGCAGCAGCATAAGAAAGCCCGCGGCGGCGGTCAGCAGCAGCGGAAGTCTTTTTTTCACAAGCATCACCCGTAGAAATCTATGCGCGAGTCGGAAAGATTTGAACCGCCGCGCATAGAATGTCCTCGGGTGATTAATTTGAAGGTGCAAAAAACGCTGTCCGGCGTGCTCCGTCTGCCGCCGGAGGTCGTGGGCAACACGCAGCTCATCACGCTGCACGGCAATTCCTGCGTGCAGGTCGAGCGGCACTGCGGCCTGATCCACTATGCGCCGGAGTGCGTGATCCTCGCGCTCCCGGGCGGCCGCGTGACCGTGCGCGGCGACGGGCTGAGGCTCGGCACGATGAGCCGGGAATCGGTCGTCATCCGAGGCACCGTTTTTGCGGTGGAGCTGACGTGACCGCGCCGCTGCGATACCTGCTCGGCTGCCGCCGCGTGCGCGTGACCGGCGCGTCGCCGGAGGCCTTTCTGAACGCGCTGAGCCGCGCGGATCGGAGCTTCTGGGAGCTTTGTATGCTCGACGAGATGACCTGCACGCTCTGCCTTACGTCGGGGCATTACGGGCAGATCGTGCAGCTTGCCGAAAAAAGCTATTGCAGCGTGGAGACGCTGGGCGTGAGCGGACTGGCGCACGACCTGAGGCGGCTGCTGCGCCGACCGGTGCTCGCCGTCGGACTGCTGCTGGCCGTTGCGCTGAGCTTTCTGATGCAGACGGTGGTTTGGGGCATCACGGTCGAAGGCAACGACCGCGTGCCGGATGCGGAGATCCTTGCCGCGCTCGAGGAGCAGGGCGTGCGCATCGGCGCCTTTGCTCCATCGATCGAATACACGAGTCTGCGCAACCGCGTGCTCGAGACGACGCCCGAGCTGAGCTGGCTGGCGGTCAACCGCAGCGGCGGCGTGCTGCATGTGCAGGTCAACGAGCGGGAATTTTCCGAGCGGAATGAGCCGCGCTATCCGGCGGCGCATCTTGTGGCCGTGCGCGACGCGCGGATCACGGAGTTGGTCGTGCTCGAGGGTGTGAGGGAATGCGCCGTCGGAGACACGGTCGCCGCGGGGCAGGTGCTCGTCTCGGGCTATGAGGACTATGGCCTGTGCGTGCGCGGCGTCTGCGCCGAGGGGGAGGTCTACGGCGAGACTTGGTACGCAGGAACGCTGGCCGCTCCGGCGCAGATCGCCGAAAAGCACTATACCGGGCGCGAAAAAACGCAGAGAACGTTAGTCGTCGGAAGAAAAAGAATAAATTTATGCGGAAACAGTGGAATTTTCCCTACCGGATGTGATAAAATGATAAGCGTAAACCGGTTGACCCTGCCGGAGTATCCGTTCCCGGTGTGGCTGGAGACGGTGACCTACCGTGAATATACCCTTGTGCTGCGGGAAAACCCCGTGACGCAGGAGCAATTGACCGAGGCCTTCCGGCGCGAGCTGCGCGGGCGGATGCTGGCGGGCAGGATCGTCGAATGCACCGGCGAGCTGACGGAGCAGGACGGTCTGCTCCTCCTGCACGCCGAGGCGACCTGCAACGAAATGATCGCCCGGATGCTGCCCGTGGAGAAATAGACCGGGCGAAAGAAAAAAAGGAGAGCCGGAATGACGGAACGAATCATCAACGCCGAACGCATCGAGCAGATCATCAACGTGTTCGGCTCCTTCGACGAAAACATTAAGCGCATCGAGCAGACCTACGGCGTGCGTATCACGAACCGGGGCACCGAGCTGAAGGTGACGGGTGAGGAGGAGGCTGCCGATCGCGGCGCGCGCGCCATTGAGGGGCTGCTGACCCTCGCGGCCAAGGGCGAGCCGATCGACGAGCAAAAGGTGCGCTATCTGATCGAGCTGGTCTCGACCGGAAACGACGACAAGATCGGCCAAATGGCCAAGGATGTCGTCTGCATCACGGCTAAGGGCAAGCCCATCAAGGCCAAGACCCTCGGCCAGCAGCGCTACATGAAGGCCATTCAAAAAAACACCGTCACCATCGGCGTCGGCCCGGCCGGAACGGGCAAGACCTATCTGGCTGTGGCGGCGGCGGTCGCGGCCTTCCGCGAAAAGACCGTCAACCGCATCATCCTGACGCGTCCGGCGGTCGAGGCGGGCGAGCGGCTGGGCTTCCTGCCCGGCGACCTGCAAAACAAGGTCGACCCCTATTTGAGGCCGCTGTATGACGCGCTTTATGACATGCTTGGCGCGGAGACCTATCAAAAATACCTCGAGCGCGGCAACATTGAGGTCGCGCCGCTGGCCTATATGCGCGGCCGCACGCTCGACGACAGCTTCATCATCCTCGACGAGGCGCAGAACACCACGCGCGAGCAGATGAAAATGTTTCTGACGCGTCTGGGCTTCGGCTCGAAGATCGTCATCACCGGCGACGTGACGCAGATCGACCTGCCGGGCGACAAGATCAGCGGTCTGAAGGACGCCGTGCGCATTCTGGAGAATATTCCCGACATCGCCATCTGCCGCCTGACGGCCAGCGACGTTGTGCGCCACGCGCTGGTGCAGCAGATCATTGCAGCCTACGAAAAGAGCGGCGAGCGGC
>URLT01000036.1 GCA_900548795.1 uncultured Eubacteriales bacterium | reverse complement strand
CCCCGCCGCGCAGTGATGCACCGAAGCCGAAAAAACCGAAAAAATCTTGGCTCGTGCCGATCTTGATCGCCTGCGTTGCCGTGCTGGCCGCGGGCGTGACCGTGCTGACGGTTTTCCTGCTGAAGGAACGAAAGGCGCCGAAGCCTGAGCCGTCCGAGCCGTCGTCGGAGTCGAAGGAGGCTCCGAGCGAAAATACCGTCGGCACACTCCTGCCGACCGAGGAGCGCCCGACGATCGAGATCCCGACTGTTCGCCCCGAGCCGAGCGAGCGCAGTCTGCCGCCTCAGCTCGACACCTCGCAATACCTCCTTGCTGCGACGACGGAAAATCGCGTCTATTACTTCGAGCCGAACTGGATCGGCGACGATGAAACATGGGGCAGCTCGGTCTATTCCTGCAACTATGACGGCTCGGAGGTCGTGCACATTGCCGACGCCGTCGACATTGAGCAGGAGGGGGGATACCTTGTCCTGACGACACACCGCAGCGATGTGCAGCCGGCGAAGATGATCGTGATCGACGAGAATGACCGCGTGCTGGTTGACAACCTCTATGTTTGGGATGTTGACGAGGTCAACGGCGAGCTGTGCTATCTCGCCCTGCCTGATTTTGACCCGGTGACCATGACGGCCGCCTGCATCGAGGTGCACCGTCTCACCGCCGAGGGCGATATTCTTCACGGCACCATTCCCTACAACGGGATCAGCTATCCTGCGTGGATCGACGATGAATTCGCCGTTGTCTACAATCCCAACACCGGCGAAAACGACCAATATTACCTTTTCGGTCAGAATGCGCCGAATTGACAGAAAAACCGGATGTTTTTTTCGAGAAATACAGAAAAAACAGTTGACAAACTAATGGAAAACGGCTAAAATATATAAGCCTGTGCAGCAGGCAATCCTTGCCGCCGACGCGATCGGCGGCCAAAAGTCCAAAAGGAGGTGCAAACAACAATGGCTAAGATTTCCGGTAAGTATGAGATCGTCTATATCATCGACCCTGCCAAGGGCGAAGAGGGTATTGCCGCTCTCGTGGAAAAGTTCAAGGCGATGGTTGAGGCAGAAGGTACTCTCACGGGTATCGAGGAATGGGGCAAGCGCCGGCTGGCATATCCCATCAACGATCTGCCCGAGGGCTACTATGTCCTGATGACCTGCGAATGCAAGCCCGAGCTCCCCGCCGAGCTGGATCGTGTGTTCAAGATCACCGACGGCATCCTGCGCTCTTTGATCGTCGCTGTCGAAGAGTAAGGAGACCTAAGAATGCTGAATCACATCGTTCTCATGGGTCGTCTTACCCGTGACCCCGAGCTTCGTCGGACAGGCTCCGGCGTGGCGGTGGCCACGATGCGCATCGCTGTCGATCGCGATTATGCGAGCTCCAACGGCGAGCGCGAAACGGATTTCATCGACGTCGTCGCGTGGCGCAATACGGCTGAATTCGTCAGCAAGTATTTCGTCAAGGGACGTATGGCGGTGGTTTCCGGTCGGCTGCAGATTCGTCCGTGGACCGACAAGGACGGGAACAAGCGCACCAGCGCAGAGGTCGTTGCCGACAACATCTATTTCGGCGACTCCAAGCGCGACAGCGGCGACAGCAACGGCTATTCGCAGAGCTTCGGCAACGCGCCGGCTCCTGCCGCCAACAGCTATGCCGCGCCCGCTACGACATCCGATTTCTCCATGATTGAGGATGACGACAGTCAGCTCCCGTTTTAACTGAGCTTTTTCACCGAGACTGCTAAGAAGGAGGATTTCATCATGGCTATGAACGACAAGGCTCGTCCGCGCAAGCGCAAGAAGGTATGTAACTTCTGCGTCGACAAGGTCACGAGCATCGATTTCAAGGACGCTGCCAAGCTCCGTCGTTTTACCTCTGAGCGCGGCAAGATCCTGCCCCGCCGCACCACCGGCACCTGCGCTGCCCATCAGCGCCAGCTGACCATCGCCATTAAGCGCGCACGTCAGATCGCTCTGCTGCCCTACGTTGCAGACTGATACTGATTCTTGATTCAATATTGAATCAAGAATCCCGTGTGCTGCGCCGTCTCATGCAGAATCTGACGCGCCGTTGGCGCTATAAAAAGCTCTTCAAGCTTTTTAACAGATTCTAGTATGGTTTCAAACAGCAACAAACGAGGCTGTCCGTTCGGACAGCCTCGTTTTGCATGAGCGCATTACGTTCTTCTGAGGAAGATCTCGCCGCATCGACGGCAGACGATCTTCGTCTGGCCCCGCCCGACCGGGACGGACTGCACGGCTCGGCACTTCGGGCAGCGGAAATAGCGCTTCATCGAGCCGTAGCGCAGGCGGTCGCCGATTCGCTCGCGACGCGCCAGCCAATATTCGCGAAACCGCCTTCTCATGCTTGCTCAGAGTCCTTCTGCCGGCGGTTCTCGCGGAGGATCCCAATGAAGTAGTGAAAATACTTGCAGAAGGAGAGCGTGACCGCGCAGCAGATGGCGATGCAGTCGATCAGAACAAAGGTCGGATCCGGATTTCGCCAGAGCATCAGGACGAACATCGAGAGGTAGATCAGCACCGTGCAGAGCTTTCCGTACCACCCGGCGCTGTAAACGCGGTGCGTGCGGCGAATGGCCGTCAGGGTCAGCAGACCGATCGTGACCTCCTTGAAGATCACGACGCCGACGACCCACCAATACTGCATCGGCATCAGGCAGAGCAGGATCGCGATCTGCGTGAGCTTGTCGGCAATGGGGTCAATGGCCTTGCCGAAATCCGAGACGAGATGGAAGGTTCTGGCGATCCAGCCGTCGACTACGTCGGTCGCGCCGGAGAGCACCAGTGTTCCGAACGCCCAGATATAGTGATGCGTTTCATAAAAATAGATGATGAGCGGGATCAGCAGCAGGCGGAAAATGCTCAGCACATTGGGCAGCGTGAAAATTCGGTCTGTGTCAACGCGCTGGTCGGCTTCTACGGCTTTTCGTTCTTTTTCGGTCATTGCGGCGCCTCCTTCCCGGTATCGATCATACCGGCGTTTTTTCTTTATCCGTATTATAGCAGCGGATTATCAACTGAAAATCAACGGATGATGAAATTCCGTAGAAATTTCTTCCTAATTTCGCGCGGATGTGGTATACTCAAGAGGACAGGAAGGGAGGAGAACGAGATGTTTCAAATTCTTGTCGTTGAGGACGACGTTGAGCTGCAGCAGCTTTTTTGCCGCGTGCTGACGCGCAGCGGCTTTCAGGCAGTCGGTGCGTTTGACGGCGAGCAGGCGCTCGAGCAGCTTGAGCGCCGTCATTTTGACCTGATGATTTCTGACATCATGATGCCCCGCATGGACGGCTACGAGCTGGTGCGCTCTCTGCGCGAGGTCGACAACCGTATGCCCGTGCTTATGATCACGGCGCGTGAGGGCTTTCAGGATCTGCAATACGGCTTCCTCTCCGGCGCGGACGATTATATGGTCAAGCCGATCAATGTCAACGAGATGGTGCTGCGCGTCAACGCGCTGCTTCGCCGCGCGCAGATGGTCGCCGAGCGCCGGCTGACCGTCGGCTCCACTGTGTTGGATTATGATGCCTTTTCGGTCTCCTGCGGCGCGTCGGAGACCGTCCTTCCGCAGAAGGAATTTCAGCTTCTTTATAAGCTGCTCTCCACACCGGGGCATATTTTCACGCGCCAGCAGCTTATGGACGACATTTGGGGGCCGGATTCCGAGACGGAGGCGCGTACCGTCGACGTCCACATCAATCGGCTGCGCGACCGGTTTCGTGACAGCCCCGATTTCAGCATTCAAACCGTGCGCGGGATCGGTTATAAGGCGGTGAAGTGCAATGCCTGAGAAGCTCTCTCCCCGGATGCGTGTCTATTATTATCTGATCGTCGGCGTGATCGTGCTGTTTTCCTTCGGAGCGATTGCCGGCTTTCTGCTGCTGCTTGAGGGACTGGGCGTGATCCCGTCTCTGGGGCTTTACACGCTGATCTCGCTGCTGCTTGTCTCGGGCATTACCGTGGCGCTGATGAGCTACTTTATCGGACGCCGCGTGCTGATGCCCATGGTCAAGCTCAGCCGCGCCTCCAAAGAGGTCGCGCACGGGAATTTCGACGTCACGGTCAGCGATTCGAGCAAGATGGAGGAGGTGCAGTCTACCTTTCGCAATTTTAATGCGATGGTGCGCGAGCTGAAATCCATCTCGACGCTCAGCAGCGATTTCATTGCCAATGTGTCGCACGAGTTCAAAACGCCGCTCTCCGTCATCGAGGGCTACGCCATGCTTTTGCAGGACGACCGCCTGACGCCGCAGGAGCGCGAGGAGTACCTGAACAAGATCCTCGTTAATACGCGGCGGCTGAATACGCTTGTCGGCAATATCCTCATGCTCTCCAAAATGGAGACCAAGCCGCTGCCCGAGCAGCATACGCGCTTTCGCCTCGACGAGCAGCTTCGTCAGGTCGTGGCGCAGCTTGAGCCGCAGTGGTCGCAGAAGGGGCTCTCCTTCCGCGTGCGGCTCGACGAGGTCGAGCTGGTCGGCTGGGAACGGATGCTGCCTTATGTCTGGAGCAATCTGCTTTCCAATGCGATCAAATTCAGCCCGCAGGGAAGCGTGATCGGCCTGACGCTGCTTGAGCAGAAGGAATGCGCCGTTGTCACCGTCTCCGACCACGGCTGCGGGATGCAGGCCGATGTGCAGGCGCGCATTTTCGAGAAATTCTATCAGGGCGATACGTCGCACCGTTCAGAGGGCAACGGCCTCGGACTGGCGCTCGCGCGTCAGATCGTCGAGCTCTCGCAGGGCGTCATCGAGGTGGAAAGTCAGCCGGGGAAGGGCTCGACCTTCCGCGTGATCCTGCCGAAGGCCTGATGCCTTTTGCGTCCGCCCGAGAGTCCGGACGGGCGGACGCAAAAAAATTCAAAAATATGAAATTAGGGCTTGACAAATTTCGAGTTATCTTGTATAATCTGAACTGTTGCTTGACCCGTTGATTTCCGAGGCAACACGAAATCAGTCGATCGGCTTCAAAACGAGCAACGCTTCAAACGTTGCGCCGTGGAGTTGAGATGCCGGTATAGCACAGTGGTAGTGCAGCTGATTTGTAATCAGCAGGTCGGGGGTTCGAGTCCGTCTACCGGCTCCAACACAACTTCATATGGGGGAATTCCCGAGTGGCCAAAGGGGGCAGACTGTAAATCTGTTAGCATTGCTTTCGGTGGTTCAAATCCACCTTCCCCCACCAACAAAAAAGTCCGATTCGTTCGGGCTTTTTTGTTATTTAATTAACCTCTGAAAGCAGTTTTCAAACTAGGGAAGCTCTGATTCAATCACAAGAGCGGTCAGCGTGGGATTTTGTTTTCAAACCGATCAGTTGGGGCAAAAGACCCGCTGAGCGCCGCAGACGATTGATTCAGAGGTTCTCTGAGTGGCGACTGAGCACAAAACAAGAGGCAAGGATCATGCTGCAGCGCGCGGAACGGCGCGCAGAAGGGAGCGAGGGTATGAAACGGTGCGTCTGTTTTCTTCTTATGACGGTTTTTCTGGCGACGCTGGCGGCGTGCGCCGAGCTTGCCGAGCCGGATACAACGGAGGCCACGAGGAAGCCCACAGTGTGCGCGCCCGAGCCTGAAACGGCGCCGCCGGACGATGACCCTGCCGTCTCGGAGCCGACCGCGAGACGGCTTGATGCTCCGGATTTTAACATTCACGACTATGACGAGCAGACCATTCTGGAGGACCCGGAGCTGACGGCATACTGCCTCGAGCATTGTCAGGTCGAGGACTTTCTTCACTGGGAGGACACCGAGCGCTCGAGCTGCTTCTGCGCGGTCGCGTATTCTCCGATTTTTCGCACGCTCGCAGTCGAGTTTCGCGACAGCGGCGCGATCTACTATTATTATGACCTCGAGCCGGAGACGGCGGAGGATTTCTTTGCGGCGGATTCCCTCGGCCGGTATTTTAACCGCAATATCAAGGGACGATATGACTATGAGCGCGTAAGATGACGTTTGCCCATCCGCCCGCGCGGGTAAACCGCTTGAAAACTGAAAAACCGTAAAGCCTGCACGGCGTGAACGACCCCTGCTTTCCTATAGGAAAGCAGGGGTCGTTGCGATGCCGGGGGGCTTGGCTGCATAAGGACGCCGTGCAGCGACAGGACGCGCCGTCGAGCCGGAATGCTTCGATATTCGATGGGGGCACGGTCGTCCGTTCCTGCGCCGCAGAAGCGGCTTAGCGCTCGAGCAGCCGAAGCATTCCCGCGTGGAGCGCAGACGGGGTCGGCATGGCGGGAATCGCTCCAAAGGCAGTTGCGGTCAAAGAGCCGGCTACGCAGGAAATACCGAGAATGCGCTGCAAGACCTGCGGCGCGGGAATCCTGTCGCAGCAGTCGCAGAGCAGCAGCTCGGAAAGGAACGTTCCCCAGAAGGCGTCCCCGGAGCCGGTGGTGTCCAACGCGGTGACCTGAATCGTGCCTTGCCGCAGGAGAAGCCCGTTTCTGCATAGGCAGAGGCAGCCGTCTGCGCCGAGCGTAACGACGAGGATCCGGATGCGGTATCGCTCCATCAGCTCACGCATCCCGGCCTCGTGATCGGGAAAGCTTGTTAAAAACGCCAGCTCCTCCTCAGAGAGCTTGACAAGATCGGCGTATTGCAAGCCCTCACAAATAGCGCGGTACGCGGCGTCCGTGCTTGACCAAAGGGGAGGGCGGAGGTTGGGGTCAAACGCGATCGCTGCGCCCTTTGCTCGGGCATATTTCACGGCGTCAAGCGTTGCGGATCGAGCCGGCTCGGCTGTCATCGAGACGGAGCCGAAATGAAAAATGCTTGTCTGCGACAAGAGCGACAGCGGCAGCTCGTCGGAGCGAAGCATACAGTCGGCGCTGTGCTGCCGATAGAATCGGAAGGAACGATCGCCGTGCTCGTCAAGGGAAACAAATGCCAGCGCGGTCGGATCGGTCTTGCTGAGCAGAAGGCCGTCTGTGCAAATCCGGTTTTGCGCCATGGTGCGGCGGATCGTTTGGCCGAAAACGTCGTCGCCGACTTTTCCGACGAAGGCGGTCTGCTGCCCGAGACGGGAGGCTGCGGCCAACACGTTGCTGGGCGCGCCGCCGGGCGCGCCGATGAATGACAGCTTTCCGGGCTCCTGTGCGCTGCCGGGGACAAAGTCGATCAGCGATTCGCCGAGGGCGACAATGTCATAGCTCGGCGCCGTCTCGCAAAGCAGAGGCTCGCCGATTGCTCCCGCGAGGCGGCGCGCCCCCTCTCCGCGGAAGATCAGTCGCGCAGAGCGTGCGGGGCTTACGGCCGGGAAGGCCTCGGCGCCCTCAAAGCAGTACAATTCGACGGGCGCCGGACCGTCCAAAACGACACACTGCACGCGGCCGCAGGACGTATCGTTTTCGACCGGCGAAAAGCAAGGCGAAAAGCCGAGCGCGCGATAGCGCTCGAAAGCCGCGTCAAAATGGCGCACCGAAAGACCGATGTGCTCCAGCCCGAGAATGTGGGGAGAGGTAGACGGGTATGACTTGTCCAGACGCTGACAGAATTCGAATTTCGTTCCGAAGGGAGCGATCAGATTAAAATATTTTGTGCCGGTTCCGAAAACCTTCGGGTTAAAAAAGGGAACACCTCCGTCGTGCTCAAGCGCGAGGCCTTTTGAAAGCAGCGCACGCAGCAGGGCGCCGGCATCCGGGGTCTCAAGGGCGATGTGCTCAAGCCCGACGACCTTGTCCGGCGCGCGGAACGGCGCGTCCCCCTCGGCGGAGACGAGGCGAAGACGGCAATTTCCGCAGACATAGAGTCTGCCATCGCCGACGGGCAGAAAATGCAGAACGGATTCCAGCCAGCGTCCCGCTTCGTCCGGCGAGGGGACGGGCAATTCAATGCAGTGCAAGTGCATAATAAGCTCCTCTTATTGGCTGTGGCGCGAAAGAGCGCCCAGATAGATGCTGCTGAGAAGGATCTGCTTTTGCTCAGCGGCGCGGTCGTTGATGCGGCGCAGGATCTCCTCGCCCGCCATTTTGCCCAGCTCGTCGACCGGCTGAGCCACCAGACGCACCGGCGAGGATTCGAGAAGAGGGGAGTCGAAATCCGAAAAACAAACCAGCTCGACGTCCCGGCCGATCTGCATACCGCATTCGCGAAGACAGTGATAAACGTCGGTGCCCATCAGGCCGTTGGAGGCAACGATCGCAGTGCACCTTTGCTTGAGCAGCTCCTTGGTGCTGTTCCATGCGCTGTGCTCCATCGAATCTCCGTGCTGGATAAAGCCATCCTCAATCGGAATGGCGAAATCAGACATGGCCTGACGGTACGCCGCAAGACGCTCCCGCGAGGTGCTCAGACGGCTCAGACCTGTAATGAAGCCGATCCGCCGCTGCCCCTGTTCGATCAGCGAGGCAACGCTCCGGTAGACGGATTGATACGCGGACACCGTCACGGAGGAAAACGGCGCGGCGTCTACCTTCCGGTCGACCAAAACGGCGGGGAAGGACTCCGGAAGCACTGCGGAAAACTCGCTGTAGGCCTCCATGGTCGACGCCAGCAGGATCCCGTCAACAACGCCGGAGGTCAGATAGCGCAGGTGCTGCAGCTCGCGCGCCTGATTCTCATGTGTGTTGGCGATGATCAGGTGATAATCCTCGACCGAGACGGTCTTTTCCACCGCCTCGATCAGGCGGGCGAAGAACTGATTGGAAATATCCGGAACAACAAAGCCAATGATGTTTTTCTTCCCGGTGCGGAAGCTGCGGGCAAACGCGTTCGGCGTGTATCCCAGCTCCTGAATGGCCTTCATAACAAGCGCCTTGGAATGCTCGGATACGGCGCGGGTCCCGTTCAGCGTATGTGATACCGTTGCTGTCGACACACCCGCTGCGCGCGCAACGTCCGAAATATTCGGCAGTTTTTTCTCTGTTCTCATAGGCACTGTATCCTCACTCATCTGTTTTTTTAAGGAACCTCTGATTCAATCGCAAGAGCGGCCGAGGTTTCTTTGTTGTAAATACTCGAAACAAAAGGACGTAAACGATTAAATTCATTATATCAGCAACGAAAACAATTGTCAAGGCGATTGGAAAGAATGCAGAAATTCGTCATAATCTACAAAAAAACGAGTGTATTTTTGGAATTGACAAAGAGACGGAACTATGATATTCTGACCCTAGCAAGGATGTTAATCGTTTACGCAATCGATTAACAAACACAGAACGAGAATAAGGAGGGGTGCAAAATGAGCAGACTGCCGGATGCGGCAGGGAGTGCTTGCAGAGTGCTCGCAGAGGTGGACGTTTTGGTCGTCGGCGGGGGTCCTGCCGGGATCGGGGCTGCGGTCGGCGCGGCTTATCACGAGGATTTGCGCGTGGCGATCGTTGACGAGGGCGGCTGCTTCGGCGGCGCGGTTCCAAAATCGCTGATCACGTTTGCAGAGGGCGGCGTCGTTTGCAGCGGCGACCGGCTCCTGATCAAGGGCGTGTGGCAGCGCATCCAAGACGAAATGGTTCGCCGCGGCGGTGCGATCCCCGCGCACGAGCTGATCCATTCGAATAAGTATTATCCGTTCGACCGCTCCCGCTGCGAAAAGGATCTTCAGCTCACGATTTTTGACCCGGAGTGCTTCAAGCTCGCTGCAGACGAGATTTTGACCTCCCATCCCAACATTCAACCCATCCTGTATACGCGTGCGGTCGCGCCGATCATGAGCGGAAACCGGGTCACCGGCGTTTATGTGGAAAGCAGAGAGGGACGCGGCGCGATCCTTGCGAAGCGTGTGATCGACGCAACGGGGATGTCGTTCCTCCTGCGCGCAGCCGGCGCCGAATGCGTGTCAACGTGCACCAACGCGCCGCACCGGCAGGGGCCGATCCTCGTCTTTTTCAGAGCCGGCGGGATCAGCGAGGTCACGCCGACCTACCGGCCTAACGTAACGGATGTGCCCTACGGCGCGATCAACCTTTTCCCGACGATGCGCGACCATGAATATCGGATCGAGATGACGCGGGCGCTCGGCGACGGAAGCAGCGTGGAGGATATGACCCGCGCTTCGATCGAATGCCGCCGGCAGATCCCGGAGATCATCGAATATCTGCGGAAGAACTGGTACGGCTGTGAGAACATCTACCTGATCGATTCGGGCAATGAGGCGCTGCCGATGTCCCTGTATAAGCTGGTCGGCCGCCAGCCGGTGCGCGTGAACGACATGCTGAACGGCGTCGTCCCCGAGGACACCATCGCCCTCTGCGGCTACGGCATCGACGTTCACAGCGCCGAAAAGGGCGGCCAGAATTACCTGCACTACCTCGAGCCGGGTCAATACTATGGCATTGGCTATGGCGCGCTTGTTCCCGCAAGCGAGGTCGAGAACATCCTGACCGCCGGGAAATCGGTTTCCTGCGAATCCGGCGCGGAGGCGGCGATCATGGCGACGGCGCTCAGCATGGCGACCGGCGAGGCGGCCGGAACGGCCAGCGCGCTCAGCATCTGCGACGATGTGCCGGTGCGCAGCGTCGATGTGAAAAAGCTCCGCGAGGCTCTGCGCAGGCAGGGAGCGCTCTTGGAGCCGGAAATACTTCCCGAGGCACAGAAATACGATGAATACATATTTACCTATTAGGGGACCTCTGAATAAATCGGCTGCGGCGCTCAGCGGGTCTTTCGCCCCAACTTATCGGTTTGAAAATCTTGAAATACACAAAGTATTCCTGCGATTTCCAAACCTCAATTTGGAACAAAATCCCTCGCTGACCACTCTTGCGATTTAATCAGAGCTTCCTTAAAAATCAAAAGGAGGACAAGATGAAAACAGTTAACATCCCCGCAAAGGCCTGTCCCGTTGTCGACGAGGTCGACGTGCTGGTCGTGGGCGGCGGAGCGGCCGGCATCGGCGCGGCCATCGGCGCTGCGCAGTGCGGCGCATCGGTCGCGCTGGTCGAGTACTTCGGCGCGCTGGGCGGCCTGCTGACAAACGGCTATGTCACGAACTGCGAGGCGGGCGTGGCGATCTCCGGCGACAAGATCCTGATCAAGGGCGTTTTCGACAAGCTGGTCACGCGTATGGTCGAAAAGGGCGGCGCGATTCGCGGCTACGATCTGATCCGCTCGAACAAGTATTATCCGTTCGACACCTCGCGCTGCGAAAACGATCTGCAGATCACGCCGTGGGATCCCGAGGCGTTCAAGCTCTCCGCCGATGAGCTGATGGCGGAGCACGGCGTAAAGGTGTATTTCTACACGCAATTCACCGAGATCCTCAAGGAGGGCAACAAGGTGGTCGGCGGCGTGATCGAGAATCGCTCCGGGCGTCAGGTCATCTTGGCCAAGCGCGTCGTCGACTGCACCGGCGCTGCCGCCGTCGCGCAAATGGCCGGCGCCGAATGCTGCGGCGTCGGGCGCAAGGGCTCCATGACGCTGATGTTCCGGGTGGGCAACGTCAAGAACGTCGTCCCGTCCTACAAGCCGAATGTGAAGGAGATCCCCTATGGTGCGGTGAACTTCTTCCCCCTGATCCGGGAAGGGGACTTCCGCGTGGAGATGACCCGCTATATCGGCAGCGAGAACAGCGCGGAGGATTATACGAAGGGCACCATTGAGTGCCGCCGTCAGTGCCAGGAGGTTCTGCAATATCTGAAGGAGCACTGGATCGGCTTTGAGGACGCTTATATCATTGACACCGCGCCGGCGCTCGGCTCGCTTGCTCAGCCGGCGCTGGTAGGCGAAAAGAAAATGACGCAGGAGATGATCCTCAAGCGCGAAATGCCGGACGACCGCATTGCCATCACCGCCTACGGCATCGACCTGCACAGCCCGGAGATGGGCGGGCAGAATTTTCTGTACTATCTGACCCCCGGCGAATATTACGGCGTGCCGTTCGGCGTGGTCGTTCCGAAATCGCCTGTTGAGAATCTTCTGGTCGGCGGAAAATGCGTTTCCACCGAGCAGGACGCGTTCAGCTCCGTCTGCTGCTCCGCCATTTCCATGGCGACGGGCGAAGCCGCAGGCACGGCCTGCGCAATCAGCATCCGCGAGGGCGTGAATGCCCGCGATGTGGACATCGGGATGCTGCAGCAGGCTCTCGTGAAAAACGGCGTATTGCTCGATCCGGAGCCGGCTCCTTCGGTCGAAAAATACTATGTTTACCCCAAGCGTGAATTCAAGCTCGACGAAAACGGAAAATTGAAAGGATGAGACAAAAATGAAAAAACTGATCGCTCTTTTGCTTTGCGTCTGCCTGCTGCTGAGTGCAGCAGCCTGTACGAATGCGCCGGCCGACGACAAGGGTACTGCGCAAGCGGATTCCTCCTCGGCAAACCCGGACGGCGAGCAGCGCCTGCGCATCGTCGCCACGCTCCAGTCCCAGCAGATCAACTTCTGGTCGAATGTTCAGCACACGCTTGAGCGTCTTGCAAAGGAAGAAAACGTCGATCTGACGATCATGGATCTCAACGGCGACGTCACAACGTTTGCAAACGTGATCGACGACATCGTCGCCATGAAGCCGGACGGCGTCATTACCTGCGGCCTCGAAGGCTCGACGCTCGGCATTCACGTGAAGACCCTGCAGGACGCCGGCATTCCCGTTGTGACCTACAACATCAGCCCGGAGGGCGCAACCTGCCCGCAGGTCGTTGCAGATCAGTCGGAGTTCGGCCGCGTCGCCGGTACTGCGGCGGCGGAGTACTGGAAGGAAAATCACCCGGATACGACGCCTGTCGGCGGTGCAGTCGATCTGTATGCCGCACCGGCCGTCAAGCTTCGTGTCGACGGCTTTGTGGAGGGCTTCCGCACCGTCTATCCCGACTTTGAAGTCGTCCAGTCCGTGGACGGCGGCGGCTCGCGCTCGGTTTCCCTTGCGGCCTGTGAGGATATGCTGCAGGCGCACCCGGAGATCAACGTCATGTTCGGCATCAACGCCGACAGCGCGCTCGGCGCTCTGGATGCTCTGCGCGAGATCAATCGCGGCACGTCCGCCGATTCCCTCGTCGCCAGCGTCGATGGGACGGAGGCCGACTGCGCAGAGCTGAAGGATCCGAACTCCGCCCTGAAGGCCGTTGCGGGCAACTCTCCGCGCATTATGGCCGAGATGGCGTGGAATCTCGTGATGCAGGTCATTCGCGGCGAGCTTCCTGCCACCGAGGATTATCCGCAGTCGCTTGAGATCGTTTCGGTCACAACGGATACGGCGGATTCTTGGGTCAAAGAGAATTTCGAATAAAAAGCAGTTCCCCATCACGCAGTCCGAAGCGACCGCAGACCGCTTCGGACTGCCCTCTGTTATCCGAAAACGCGGATCGAGCCGGAGAATAAGCAGCTCCGGCCGCGAACGCTTTTATACAAATACTCAGGAGGCGGAGAGAAATACTCCGATATTCAAGATGAATGACCCTATTTTATTGGAATTTTGCCGCGTTCGGAAGCAATTCGGCCCGGTTATTGCCCTGAATGACGTTTCGTTCTCTGTTCGCGCCGGAGAGGTGCACTGCCTCGTCGGCGAAAACGGGGCGGGAAAATCCACGCTGATCAAGATCCTTGCCGGTGCCTACAGCATTGACGGCGGCGAGCTTCGGATCGACGGAAAGCCTGTTCGGATCGAAACACCCGCTCAGGCCGCCGCATACGGGATCTCCGTTGTTTATCAGGACGTGACAAACGTGGACAAGCTTTCCATTGCGGACAACATCGTTCTCGGTGCGGAGAACAGCAGATTTGGTTTCAATCAGAAAAAGAAAAATATCGAATTCGTTCGGCCGTTTTTAAGCCAAGTCGGGCTTCAGATCGAGCCGACCGCGCTGATGGAATCACTTTCCATTGCGCAAAAGCAAATGGTAATGATCGCAAAGGCGCTGTCAAAAAACGCCAGAGTGATCGTGCTTGACGAGCCGACGGCGATGCTCAACGAGCAGGAAGTCCAAACGCTGTTCAGAATCATTGGCAGCCTGCGCGAGCGGGGCATCACGGTGGTATATATTTCCCACCGAATGGAAGAAATTTACCGCATCGGCGACCGGGTTACGGTGCTCAAGGATGGGGGATATGTCGGGACATGGGATTTGTCCTCCATCAACACGCAGCAGCTGATCGTAAAAATGGTCGGCCGCGAGCTTCATGATGTTTACCTGGATAAGAATCGCCCGATCGGGAAAGAGCTGCTGCGCGTCGAAAACCTGACCACGGAAAAGATCGACGGCGTGAGCTTCAGCCTACACGAGGGAGAGGTGGTCGGGCTGGCCGGACTTGTCGGCTCCGGCCGCACGGAGGTTTTGCGCGCGATATTTGCGGCAGACAAGCTGTACCGCGGCAAGGTCGTTCTGGAGGGAAACGAGCTTTCCCTGTCCTCGCCGATCGACGCGATCCGACACGGCATCGGGCTGCTGCCGGAGGAGCGAAAGCGGCAGGGGATCGTAAACTGTCTGTCCGTGAAGGACAACATCACCATGCTCTATTCTCAACTGCACGCCAAATGCGGCTTTTTGAGGAAGGCGGATGACGATGCGATCGTTCGCCACTATATCGACGAGCTTCACATCAAAACGCCGTCTGCGATGCAGGCGGTGGGGAACCTTTCCGGCGGCAATCAGCAAAAGGTCGTCGTCTCAAAGTGGCTGTCCATCTCGCCGCGGATCCTGCTGCTGGATGAACCGACGCAGGGGATCGACGTCGGGGCAAAGGCGGACATCTATCAACTGATCGACCGCCTTGCGCGGCAGGGAATGGGCGTGATCGTGGTTTCGTCCGACCTGATCGAAATCATCAATCTCAGCAACCGAATCGTTGTCATGCGCGACGGACATGCCGCAAAAATGCTCGAAACGAACGAGCTAACGGAAGAAAATGTGATGCTATACGCTATGGGAGTAAATACCAATGAAAAAGCTTAAAACAAACACACAAATGAAGCAACGCATGGTGACGCTGCTGATCCTGGTGCTGATCATGGTGATCCTTTCGTGCATCAGTGATAAATACTTCACCCCCAGCAACCTGATCAATATCGTCCGTCAGGAGAGCACGCTGATTATCATTGCCTGCGCGGCGACGATGCTGATGATCTCCGGCGGCATGGATCTGTCTCCGGCGGGCGTGATCGCCTTGACCTCTGTTGTGTTCGCCAAGCTTTGCGTCGCCGGCGTTGGCATCGTCCCGGCTGCGCTGCTGTCGCTTCTTGTCGGCGTTGCAGCGGGCGCGTTCAGCGGGCTGCTGGTCGTGATGGCAAATGTTCCGCCCATGATCGCAACGCTGGGCACGTGGTACATCACAAAGGGTCTGGCGTATGCGATCAGCAACAGCTATGCGATCGTGCAGGGGCTTCCTGCCAATTTCGGTTGGGTCAACCGCTATATCGGGCCGTTCCCGCTCATGCTGGTGATCGCCGTGGCGGTTTTTGCCGTGTTTTACATTCTCCTGAACCGAACTCTGCTCGGAAAATATGCCTATGCGATCGGCGGTAACAGCGAGACGGCGCGCCTTTCGGGCATTAAGGTCAATTTGGTGCGCTGCGTGCTCTACGTGTTGACGGCACTCATGTCAGCGTTTGTCGGCATTCTGATGTCCTCGCGCATCAATTCCGGCGACCCGAATCTCAGCACCTCCGGGATCGAGTTTGAGATCATTGTTGCGATCATTCTCGGCGGAACCAGTCTGCTTGGCGGTCAGGGCTCGCTGATCGGAACGCTGATCGGCGCGCTGATCCTCGGGAACCTTTCCAACGGCATGAATCTGCTGGGAATCGGCACGGTCTATCAGTTCATCGTCGAGGGCGCCGTGCTGGTCGTGGCTGTCGTTCTTGACTTGACGCTGAAGGGCATCGGCCTTCGCATCAAGAAGCTGCGCCGGTCGAACTGACCTCGGAAGCTCCGCCAAAAATCCGGACACGAGAATGATTCCGTGACGATCAATAGCTCCGCTGCCGCTTCATCGGTCAAGGCCGTGAAGCGGCAGCGGAGCTGTTTCGATCGAGCTTCTGATAAGCCGATCCGCAAGCAAGAAAAGCTCTTGAAAACATGATGGTCTACGGTGCGGGGACTGTTTTACTTGTCGCCTACAAAGGTGCCGTCCTCAAACTCAAACCCAATTTTGGCCTTTGCGCCGAGCACGGCCGCAATTTGTTGCCATTCGTCGACCGTAAACTTGCCGGTGCCAACGCGTTGTGCGAGGAGCTGCGGCGACCACCCCATACCCTTGGCCAAATCGGTCTTCGTGACGCCGCTATATGCTACGGCCATATCTATAATCTGTCGCGCTGTCATGCGCCCACCTCCTGTGTCATTAATTATAAATGATATAATTGCAAAAGTCTATATAGTATTAAAAATTAAATTAACGCGCGTTGTAAAATGAAGCTGCGCATTTAATCAAATAAAAGGCCCATAGCAAGGGCCTCTGTGTTAGAATCAATCTGCAACAAAAGATCAACACAGGAAGAGGCAA
>URLT01000035.1 GCA_900548795.1 uncultured Eubacteriales bacterium | reverse complement strand
TCGCGGCACGCTCGGCGGGAACATAGCAAACGCCTCTCCGGCGGCCGACACGCTCGGCCCGCTGGCGCTGCACCGGGCGCGGCTGCTGCTGCTCGGGCCGCAGGGCGCGCGGGAATGCGCCCTTGGGGAGCTTGTGACCGCGCCCTATCGCAACGCGCTGCTGCCGGGCGAGCTGATCGAGGCCGTCCGGATCGACAAGCTCGACTGCCCTCAGCGCTTCTTCAAGCTCGGGCGGCGCAGAGCGCTTGCCATCTCGCGCCTGACCGTCAGCGTCAGCGGACGGCTCACGGACGGCAGGATCGACGACCTGCGCGTGGCGCTCGGCTCGGCCTTCCCCAGACCGATGTGCTTCCCGGAGATCACGGAGGCCGTGCAGGGCGAACGCCCGACGCCGGAGCTGCTGCGACAGCTCTCCGAGCAGACGGCGGCGAAGCTGCCGCAGATCGCGGGCGTTCGCGCGTCGACGCTTTATAAACAGCCCGTCAGCCAGAGGCTTCTGGAGCGTCTGCTGGGCGAATTGTTCGAGGTGAGGCTCCATGGCTGAGAAAAGAACCCTGCATCTGCTGGTCAACGGCAGAGCCTACGATGTTTTTTGCGACCCGACGGCACGCCTGCTCGACGTTCTGCGCGAGGAGCTGCGCCTGACGGGCACGAAGGAGGGCTGCGCCATCGGCGAATGCGGCGCCTGCACGGTGCTCGTCGGCGAGCAGACCTGCGCCTCCTGCCTGACCATGGTCGGACAGGTCGAGGGGCTTCCGATCCTGACCGTCGAGGGGCTTCAGGAGCTGCCGCTCGGGCGGCTGCTGCAGGAGAGCTTCATGGATCACGGCGCGGTGCAGTGCGGCTTCTGCACGCCGGGGATGCTCATCAGCGCCTACGCGCTTTTGATGCATCAGCCGTCGCCGACGCGCGATGAGATCCGCGTGGCCATGTCCGGCAATCTTTGCCGCTGCACGGGCTATGTGCCGATCGTTCAATCCATCGAGTACGCCGCCGAGGCGGCGCAAACAAATAAAAAGAGGGAGCGTGATGACCATGGCTGAGCTGGTTCCCGCGATCGAGTTTCGCGGAATCACGAAGCGATTCGGAAATTTTACCGCGAATGACCACATCGATTTGAAGATCTACCCCGGCGAGGTGCACGCTCTGCTCGGCGAAAACGGCGCGGGCAAGACCACGCTGATGAACATCCTTTACGGCATGTACCGTCCGGATGAGGGGCAGATCCTGAAAAACGGCAAGCCGCTGAGCATCCATTCCCCGCAGGACGCGATCCGCGCCGGGATCGGCATGGTGCATCAGCATTATATGCTCATCGACGTCTATTCCGCTGCGGAGAACGTGTTTCTGATGGGAAACGACCCGTGGTACCGACGCAAAAAGGACAAGGTCATCGAGGCCGAGCTGGAAAAGCTCGCCAAGGAATACGGTCTGGAGGTCGACGTTCACGCGCCGGTCGAAAAGCTCTCCATTTCGACGCAGCAGCGCGTGGAGATCCTGAAGCTGCTCTACATCGGCGCGGACGTGCTGGTGCTCGACGAGCCGACCTCGTTCTCCACCCCGCAGGAGGTCGATACGCTTTTTGAGACGATCGAGCGCCTGATCGCGCACGGCAAGAGCATCATCTTCATCAGCCACAAGCTGGAGGAGGTGCTGCGCATCAGTCAGCGCATCACGGTTTTGAGCCGCGGGCAGGTCTGCGGACAGATGCTGACCAAGGACGCCGACAAGCAGAAGATCATTCGCATGATGATCGGCGAAAACATGGAGACGCCGAAATTTGACCGGAAGGAGTTCCCGCCCGAGGAGCGCACCGAGCTGATGCGCATCGAGCATCTGGCGGCGAAGGACGACCGGGGCGCGCAGATCCTCAACGACGTCTCTCTGACGCTGCACCGCGGCGAGATCATCGGCATCGCGGCGCTCGAGGGCAACGGACAGGCGGAGATGGCCGAGGTCATCACCGGCCTGCGCCCGGCGTCGGGCGGCAGGGTGGTTGTCTGCGGCAAGGAAATGCGCACCGTCGACGCGACGGATTTCATCAACGCGGGTGTGAGCTGCGTGCCGGCCGACCGCGTGAATGTCGGCAGCGTGAAGGAGGATCCGCTCTATCAGAACTGGATCCTGCGCAAGCCGAACCCGCCGAAGCGCGGGCATGTGCTGAATTACCGGCAGATCCGCGCCGAGGCCGGCAAGGCCATTGCCGACTACGACGTGCGCACGACCGGCATCAAGCAGCGCTCCGGCCTGCTCTCCGGCGGCAATATGCAGAAATTCATTCTCGCGCGTGAGCTGGACAAGCATCCGAAGGTGCTCGTCTGCTCCTATCCGACGCGCGGGCTGGACATCAAGGCAACCTATTTTATTCGCGAGACCATTCAAAAGAGCCGCGACGAGGGCGTGGGCGTCGTGCTGTTCTCCGGCGAGATGGAGGAGCTGTTCTCCATTTCCGACCGCATTGTCGTGCTGTATAAGGGACGTGTGGTCGGCGAGGTGCTCCCGGAGGATTACAACGCCTACGAGATCGGCCGCATGATGATGGGGGTGAAGGCAGAATGAAAACGGCAAACGCAAGACGGCTCGACCGGACGGACTTGATCTCGACTCTGCGCACGCTCGGTCTGGTGCTGACCGCGATCGTGCTGGCGCTGCTGATCGGCGCGATCTTCGTGTCGTTCGTCGGCAAGGATCCGCTCGAGGCCTATTATTACATGATCGTCCGGCCGTATACCACGAAGCTCGGCTTCGGCGAGATCATCACCAAGGCCATTCCGCTCATCATTGTCGGCGTCGGCGTCGCCTTTGCGGCGGTCGGCGGCTGCAACAACCTCGGCGGCGAGGGTCAGATGTATGTCGGCACACTCGGCGCGATTTTGGTCGCGACCAGCTCCTTCGGCCAATCGCTCGGCGCGTTCTCCATTCCGGTCGGTCTGCTGGCCGGCGCGCTATTCGGCATGGTCTGGGGCGGCTTCGCCGGATTTATGAAGGCTTATTACGGCTCAAACGAGCTGATCGTCACGATCATGCTCAACTATGTCGCGCTGCAATTGATCGCCTATCTGGTGCACGGGCCGATCATGGAGCAGGGCGGCGTGAACCCGCAGTCGGCCGAGGTTCCGGCGGCGGCGCGGCTGCCGAAGCTGATCCCCGGAACGCGCGCGCATGTCGGCCTCTTCATTGCCATTGCCTGTGTGGCAGTCTATTGGTTCGTCTGCCGCTATACGCAGTTCGGCTATAACCTGCGCGTTGTCGGCAAGAGCCCGAAGGCCGCGCAGTACGCGGGCTGCAATGTGAAAAAATACCGCTTCCTCGCTATGGTGCTGGCCGGCGGCTTTGCCGGACTGGCCGGTGCGGTCGAGATCTACGGCGTGCAGTATCGCCTGATCGAGGGCATCTGCGAGGGCATGGGCATCACCGGCATGGTCGTCGCGCTCATCGGCTGCTTGAATCCGCTCGGCCTCGTCGCCGCCTCGGTCATGATGGCCGGATTGGATGCCGGAGCCGAGAAGATGCAGATTTCCAGCGGCGTCCCGGTCACGCTCGTGGATATTTTGCAGGGTATCATCGTCCTGTTCATCCTCATCAGCTTCAGCCTCAAGGCTGTCGGCTCGTTTAAGAAAAGAAAGGGAGGGAAAACGGCATGACTACCAGTGTGATCACGGCGCTGCTTGCCTCGACCATCCGTCAGGGCGTGCCGATCCTGTTCCCGGCAGTCGGAGAGACCGTCGCCGAGCGCGCGGGCGTTATGAACATCGGCCTCGAGGGCAACATGGTCATCGGCGCCTTCACGACCCTGCTGGCCTACCAGTACACCCAGTCGCTGTTCCTCGCAATTCTGGCCGGCGCGCTGGCCGGGTGCCTCTCGGCTGTCATCATCGCCTACATCGGCGTCTCGCGCAATCAGCCGCAGGCCGTCGTCGGCTTTATGTTCAACATCTTTGCGGCCGGTCTGACGTCCTTCCTCTACCGCGTGCTCTACGCGACCTCGCGGCCGAAGATGCCGCTGCTGAGCAGTCTGGAGATCCCGCTGCTTTCCAAGATCCCTGTGCTCGGCGGCTCCGTCTTCTCCATGGACATTCTGGCCTATCTCTCCATCGCCATCTCGTTGGCAGCGGGCTTCGTGCTCTACAAGACCAAGCTCGGCCTCCAGCTCCGCTCTCTGGGCGAAAACCCGCGCGCGGCGCAGTCCTACGGCATCAACGTCGTCGGCTATCGTTGGGGCGTCGTGCTCTTCAGCGGCCTGCTGGCCGGCCTGGGCGGCGCGTACCTCGTCGTCGCCATCACGGGCAGCTTCGCGCCGGACATCTCCGCAGGACGCGGCTTCCTCGCGCTGGCGGTCTGCTTGCTGTGCGGCTGGCACCCGGTCTATTCGCTCATCGGCTCGTTTGGCTACGGCTTCATCAACGCCTTCCAGCTCCATTTGCAGGCCAAGGGCGTCGCCCTGCCGTATCAGCTGCTGCTGGCGCTGCCCTACATTGTCGCGATTCTCAGCCTGCTGCTGGCCGGGCGCAACAAGCGCGGGCCGAAGACCGTCGGCGGCGTGTTTGAACGGGAGGGACGCTGATATGCCGTATTGCTACTATGCCGAAAAGACCGCCCCGCAGCTTCAGGAGCTTGCGGCGGCAGGCCCCGCCGTCGCCGTTCTTCCGATCGGCGCGGTGGAGCAGCACGGGCCGCATCTTCCGGTCGGAACGGATTATCTCTCCGCGCAGGACATCACAGAGCTGGCCATGACCAAGGTTCATTCGCCCGTGCAGTATCTCGTTCTCCCGCCGATCATCTACGGCCTGAGCATCGAGCATCTGCACGTGCCCGGAACGCTCACGCTGATGCCGAACACACTCGTCAGCATTCTCACCGACATCGGTGATTCGCTGCTGCGGCTGGGCGTGCATTCGATGGTGCTGGTGAACGGTCACGGCGGAAACGACAGCTGCATCCACATTGCCGGACGCCTCCTGCGCGCCAAGGGAATGCGGCTGTATATGGTCAACGGCGGTGCCATTCGCGACCGCATCGGTGCGCACGAGTACGACGTCCACGCCGACGAGATCGAGACGAGCGTGATGCTGGCCAAGCATCCGGAGATGGTCGACGTCGACCGCATCACGCCCGAGCTGAGCCGCTCGGTGGACAAATGGCACGAGGCAGCCGACTGCCGAGGCGACCTGATCTCGGCGTGGTTCATCGACGATATTTCCGTCGACGGCGTCGTCGGCAAGCCTGAGCTTGCCAGCGCGGAATACGGCGTTGCCTTCATGGAAAAGCAGGCCGCGCAGATCGCGCGCGCTCTGGAGCTTGCCGGAGAACTTGCCGGCGAGAATAATTTGTAGGATACCATACCAAAATGTGTGTGGATCTGATATACTATTATATTTAGGAGGACCAAATGAAAAAACTGCTTGCACTGATCCTTTGCCTGGCTCTGGTACTGAGCTTGGCGGCATGCGCCGGTAAGACCGACGAAAGCGAATCCACCAAGGCGACCAACGACACCGCAGACACCAAAGACACCGCAGCCACCGATGAAACCGCATCCTCTGCAGACGATCAGGACATCTCCGTTGCACTGATCCTCCCCGGCGTCATCACCGACGAATCCTGGTGCTGGACGGCCTATCAGGGCCTGCAGCAGCTCGATGGCGAGGGCTATAAGACCCAGTACGTCGAAAACGTCGACACCTCCAACTGCGAATCCATTGCCATGAACTTCGTTGACGACGGCTATACCCTCGTCATTGCCCACGGCTCCCAGTTCGGCGACGCCATGATCCGCGTTGCCGAGTCCAACCCCGAGAACTACTTCTTCGTTTACGGCAAGGCGCCTGTCGACAATTTCCCCGCCAACATCGGCTTTGTCGACGTCGCCGTCTATCACGCGACCTACATCTGCGGCTATCTGGCTGCGAAAATGTCCAAGTCCGGCACGATCGGCTACATCGGCGGCTCTGAGTCGGCCGGTCAGCTCACCATGAAGAACGCCTACACCGAGGGCGCCAAGGCGGCCAACCCCGACGTGAACGTTCTGGTCATCATGACCGGCAACACCGAGGACACCGCGCTCGGCAAGGAATCCGCGCTGAGCATGATCAATCAGGGCGCCGACGTCATCATGCACGCGGCCGACACCACCGGTCTCGGCGTGATCGAGGCCTGCGTGGAAAAGGGCGTCTACTGCATGGGCTACGGCTCCGACCAGCACGATCTGGCGCCCGAACTGATGCTGACCTCCGTTGTGGAGATCATCCCGCCCGTCATTGCCAGCCAGGTCGACCGCATCAAGGACGGCTCCTTCGGCGGCGTCTATAAGCCCGGCCTCGGCGTCGGCGTGGAGCTTGCCGAGCTGAACGCGGACATCATCCCGGCGGATGTGGCTGCGGAGATCACCCAGCTGATCGCGGACGTCACGAACGGCGTCGTCGTCCCGACCGAGTCCTACGACAAATAAGCTTGCCGATGGCTCTGACCCGATGCGCTCGGGTCAGAGCCGCCAAGGCTCAAGGCGGGTGGGAAACGCTCCCGCCCGCCCTTGCGGAATTTCAACAAGGAGGTTACCCGCAATGCAGTACGACCTGTTGATCCGGGGGGCAGAGACCTATGCCCCGCAGGAGCTGGGGCTCTGCGACATCGGCGTGAAGGACGGCCGGATCGCCGCGATCGCGCCCCGCTTGGAGGGAACGGCCGCGCGCGTGATCGACGCGGCGGGGAAGAAGGCCATTCCCGGCGTGGTGGAGACCCACGCGCATATGCTGCTTCCGTTCGGCGGAACGCAGACCATGAACGATTTTTTTGACGGCACGCGTGCCGGACTTTACGGAGGCGTGACCACCCTGATCGATTTTGCCGATCAGGAGCGGGGCGGCTCGATCTTAGACGCGGTCAGGGCGCGCACCGCGCTGGCCGAGAAGCAGTGCGCGGCGGATTTCAGCTTCCATTGCACGCTGACGGACATCAACGAAGAAACCTTACAGGCGATCCCTGTTCTGATAAAGCACGGCTTTACGTCGTTCAAGTTTTACACGGCCTACAGCAATCTGCTCGTTCCCTATGCGGATATGGAGCGCGCCTTCCGCGTGATCGCCGAGCACGGCGCGATCGCGACCGTGCACGCCGAGAACGAGGAGCAGATCAACGAGGCTGTCGCGCGCCTCAAGGCGGAGGGAAAGACCGATTGTAGCCATTTCCTCGAAAGCAAGCCCGCCGACTCCGAGCCGTCGGCCGTCCGTCGGCTGATCGAGCTGGCGCGGCGCACGGGCGTGCGGCTGCTGATCCGCCACGTGTCGAGCGCAGAGGGCGCGGCTCTGATCGAGCAGGCGCAGCGCGAGGGACTGGAGGTCTACGGCGAGACCTGCCCGCACTATCTCTGCTTTGACGAGACGGTCTATGAGAAGGAGCACGCCTCGGATTACATCGTCAACCCGCCCATTCGCACGGCGGCCGACCGCGCCGGGATCTGGCGCGTGCTCTCCGCCGGGACAAAGTTCACCATCGGCACGGACGACTGCGCGTTCTACCTCAGTCAGAAGCGCGTTTCGGACAAATTCTATGAGATCCCCGGCGGAATGCCCGGCATCGAGACGCGTCTTGTGCTGCTGCACGAGCTGGGCGTGCGCACCGGGAAGATCTCCATGCGCCGCCTTGCGGAAATGACGTCCTATAACCCGGCGCAGCTCTATGGCCTTGCCGGACGCAAGGGACAGCTCACACCCGGCGCGGACGCGGACATCGTCCTGCTCGACACCGAGCGCAGCTACACAATGGGCGCCGAGCTGCTGCACGAAAAGACCGACTACACGCCGTTTGCGGGAATGCCGATGCACGTGAGCGTGGCCTGCACCGTCGCGGGCGGCAGGGTTCTGGTCGAGGACGGGCGCGACCGCGCCAAGGCGGGTGCCGGACGGCTGCTCCGGCGCGCGCTGCCCAAATCTCTGCTCAGGAGACAGACAACATGAAAACGCTTTATTACCACGCCTCTCTGATTACCGGCGACGTGGAAAACCTGTTTCTTCCGGGCGGCTATCTGCTCGTCGATGGCGACCGCATTGCGGCGGTCGGCGTCTGCGGGGACGAGGCGCTGCCCGAGGCCGACGTGCGCCACGATCTGGCCGGGCGCATCCTGATGCCCGGCATGATCAGCTCGCACTGCCATTTTTACGGCCAATTCGTGCGCGGGATGCCGCTCAGCGAGCCGATCTACAACTGGCAGCAGTATCTGTCGCGGATGTGGTGGCGCGTGGACAAGGCGCTCGACGAGCGCCAGACCTACTACAGCGCCCTGATGGGGCTCGTCGAGGGACTGAAGGCCGGCACGACGACCTATTTCGATCATCAGGCCAGCCCCAATTATATCACCGGCAGCCTCGACACGATCGAGCGCGCGATGCGTGCCGTCGGCGGGCGCGGCTGCCTTGCCTATGAGGTGACCGATCGAGACGGCGCAGAGCGCGCCGCGCGCGGCATCGCCGAGAACGAGCGCTATATCCGCGCGCATCAGGCCGAGGGCGACCGCTTCCGCGGGATCTTCGGTCTGCACGCGTCGTATTCGCTCTCTGCCGAGACGCTGGAGCGGAGCAGCGAAGTCGGAAACGCGCTCAATGCGGGCTTCCATATCCATATGGCCGAGTCCGAGGCCGACGTCAGCGACTGCTATCGCCGCTTTGATATGCACGTTGTCGAACGCCTGCAGCGGGCGGGTATTCTCGGCGAAAGAACCATCACGGCGCACAATGTGCATCTCAAGCCGCGCCATTTCGGCATTCTGCGCGACAGCGGCGTGACGGCGGCGCACAATGTGCAGTCGAACACGAACACGGCCGTGGGCATCTGCCCGGTCGTGCCGCTGATGGACGCGGGCGTCCATGTGGCGCTCGGCGGAGACGGCTATACCTACGACCTGTTCACCGAGCTGGGCTTTGCGAGCATCCAGCAGCACATCGGGCAAAACGACTGCTCGGCCTTTTCCGGAAAACAGATTTTGGATATGGCGTTCACGAACAACCAGCGCCTCGCAAAGCGCATTTTCGGCTACGAGGTCGGCGTTCTGCGCCCCGGCGCGGCGGCGGATTTCCTGATCTTGGATTACGACCCGCCTACGCCGCTGCACGCCGGAAACGTCCTTTCGCACATGACCTCCGGCTTCAGCGGCCATGTGAACACCGTCGTCTGCGACGGTGAGACGGTCGTCGAGCAGCATCACTGCACGCGCGTCGACGAGAAAGAAATCTTCGCGGGCTGCCGCGCCGAGGCGCAGCGCCTCTGGGACAGCCTTGCGGCACAATGAGGAGGAGACAACATGACGATTCAGGAGCTGCATGAAAACACGATCGACCTTTGCAGCCGGTTGATCCGAGCCAAGAGCTATTCCGGCGAGGAGCGCGAGGTCGTCGGCGTGATCGAGCGGGAGATGCGCCGCCTCGGCTATGACGAGGTCACGGTCGACGAATACGGCAATGTGATCGGCTGCATCCGCGGACGCCGCCCCGGCCCGCGCATCCTGCTCGACGGACACATCGACACCGTGCCCGTGCAGGAGCCGGAGCGCTGGAGCTTTGACCCCTTCGGCGGCGAAATTCGAGACGACCGGGTCTGCGGACGCGGTGCGTCGGATATGAAGGGCGCGGTCGCGGCTATGATCTGCGCCGCGGCGGCCTATGCGCAGGCCTGCGACCGCGATTTTGCCGGAGCGCTTTATGTCGCGGGCGTGGTCTATGAGGAGCTTTACGAGGGTGTCTCGGCCAGAAAGATCAGCGAATTTGTCCGGCCGGATTACGTCATCATCGGCGAGGCCTCCAACCTGAATCTGAAGATCGGGCAGCGGGGGCGCGCGGAGATCGTGCTCGAGACGATCGGCAAGCCCGCCCACTCGGCCAACCCGGAAAAGGGCGTCAACGCCGTGAAAAAAATGATGAAGCTGTTGGCGGCGCTCGAGGACTATGTCCCCGAGGAGCAGCCGGAGCTGGGCAAGGGCATCATGGAGCTGACGGACATCATTTCCGCGCCCTATCCCGGCGCGTCGGTCGTGCCGGAGCGCTGCATCGCGACGCTGGATCGCCGCCTGCTCGTCGGCGACACGCCGCAGAGCGTGCTTGACCCGATCCGGCAGCACATCGATCGCCTTGCCGCCGAGGATCCGGATTTCAAGGCCAAGGCCTATCTGCGCGCCGAGACGAAGACGTGCTACACCGGTAACGAGATCTATGCAGAACGCTTTTTCCCCGGCTGGTATTTTGACCGCTCGTCCGAATTTGTGCAGAAGAGCTTTGCGGCGCTGCAAACCCTCGGCACGAATCCGGTCATCACGACCTATTCCTTCTGCACCAACGGCAGCCACTATGCCGGAGAGGCCGGAATCAAAACGCTGGGCTTCGGCCCGTCGATGGAAAATCTGGCGCACACGGTCGACGAATACGTGCTCAAGGAGCAGCTCACCAAGAGCGCCGAGGGCTATATGAAGCTGATCGGAGCGTTACTGGACGAAAATCCGTCCGCATAAGCGCTTGCATCACAATGAAAGATATGTTATAATTATAAAATAAGACGAAACGCGGCCGGCACGCTGCGTTCCGCGAAGGGAGAGGACAACATGCCGATACCGCTCAAGCAGCCCGCGCCCAAGAAGGAGCCGGTCAAGATGAAGATCTATCACACGCTGTGCGAATGGATCACCTACGGAACGCTTCAGCCCGGCGAACGCTTGAACGATCAGGAAATCTGCGAATATTTTGAGGTCAGCCGCACGCCTGTGCGCGAGGCGCTGCAGATGCTGGCAGGACAGCGGCTGATCGAGATCTATCCGAACAAGGGGACGGTGGTCTCGGAGCTTGAGGTGGAGCACGCCGACAAGTGGTACCTGCCCTTGGCGCAGCTCCACGCGCTGGCGGCGCAGCTTGCCTGCGGCGTGATCTCTGACGAGCAGATCGAGGAGCTTGCCGAGCTTGACCGGATGATCCAAATGTACATCACGCAGGGCAACATCATCGCCACGCTGCACACCGATCTGGAGCTGCACAACCGCATTCTTGCGATTGCGGATAATGAGTTCCTCTGCGAGTTTTCCGAGACGCTGATGCTGCATATCCAGCGCATGGAGTTTGCGCTGCTCAAGGCCTGCGGGCTCAGCCCGGACAGCTTTGTCTCCCACGAGCGGCTGATCGACGCCTTCCGCCGCCGCGACGCCGAAGCAGCGGCGAAGGAAATGAGACACAATTGGCTCATCAGCCTCGAGCATTCGTCGCAGATGGCACAGCATACATAAGGAACCTCTGAATCAATCGGCAGCGGCGCTCAGCGGGTCTTTTGCCCCAACTTGTCGGTTTGAAAATCTTGAAATACGCAAAGTATTCCTGCAATTTCCAAACCTCAATTTGGAACAAAATCCCTCGCTGACCGCTCTTGCGATTGAATCAGAGGTTCCATAAGAACAGATAAGCCGCAAGCCCCGCTTCGAAAAAAGCGGGGCTTGCGGTATTTTTTGAAAAAGCAGTCCCGCCTCGGAGGAGGCGGGACTGTGTGTTATTTTTTGAGCGTCAGGCGAAAATCCGTGCCGTCCGGCTCGACGGAGACGGCGTAGCCCTGATTGTTCGCAAACCGCGTGACGTTGTCGACGGCGCATTGGTTGTCGACCAGAACGTCCAGCGTGTCGGGGGCGTTCTTTTTGACCTCCTTCTGCACCATCACAACGGGCATCGGGCAGGAAAAACCGCGTGCATCAACCATTGCTCTGCTCCTTCTTCTTTTTTACAAAGGTGCACAGCACGGAGACGACCACCAGAACTGCGAGGATCACGAGCACGGCGATGTGGCCGTTCTCGGTGGAGCCGCCGGTGACGGTGCCGTCCTCAGCGAGCACGGACGGGCCGGAGGCGAGACCAAAGTTGTGGCTGACGGCGGCGCCGGCAATCATGCCGAGGACGGTGACGGCGGAGTCGGAGTTGCCCTCGCCGGTCAGCACGAGCTGGCGCAGCGGGCAGCCGCCGAGCAGGGTCGAGCCCCAGCCGACGATGACCATGCCGAGGAAGTTCCAAAGGCCGTCCGCCGAGGCGATGGGCTGGCCATAGAAGGAGAAGCTCTTGAGGTTGCCGAGGATCAGATTGCCGACCAGAACAACGACGATCAGGATGACAGAGCCGGAGACAAGGCCGAAGTCCTTGAACATCACGGCGTCGCGGATGCCGCCTGCCATGCAGAAGCGGCTGCGCTGTGCCAGCGCGCCGACGAGCAGACCGGCGATGATGGAGACGTACCACGGGGCGTGGGCAGCGCCGGGGCCTTCCGCCGAGGCGCGGAACAGGCCGCAGATGCCCGTCACGCAGAGCAGGAAGGCGATCAGCAGCGCAGCGGGGAAGGCGGAGCCCTCAAGCTTGCTCTGGTCATAGGCACGGCGCAGCGTGAAGCCCTTCTTCAGGAAGAACACGCCGACGAGGATGCCGACGATGAAGCCGACGAGGCCGACAATGGCGTTCGGATCGCCGCCGCCGAGACGGAGCAGCATCCGCAGCGGGCAGCCGAGGAAGACCAGCGCGCCGATCATGACGGCGGCGCCGAGAACGAAGCGGAGCACGGGAGAGCTGCCGGCCTTGCCCTTGAATTCCTTGCGGGCGACGGCCATGAGGAGCGCGCCGAACACGATGCCGACGATCTCCGGGCGGAAATACTGAAGCTTGCCTGCACTGTGCAGACCGACCGAACCGGCAATGTCGCGCTCGAAGCAGGCGATGCAGAAGCCCATGTTGCCGGGGTTGCCGAGCGCGCTCAGCACGAGCGCCGCCACGCCGATGAGCGCGCCGGTCAGGAGGATCAGCCAATTGCGGCCGAGCCATGATTTTTTGTTCATTTGTTTCTAACCTCCATTTTTCCTCAGCGGCTCGTCCGGCGTGTGCCGAATTGCGGAGCGCCGCCTTGGTTCTTTCAAAAGAATAACGCTGACCATATTATATCAATTGTGTCAGAAAATCTCAAAGAGAAAAAAATGATAATGAATGGCGCTTTGATAAGAAAAACAAATAAAAGAACGGAAGTCCCGCGGCATCTCCCACATGGGAGACGCTGCGGGGCTTCAAAATGCGCCGCGGCTCGGTCACATCGGCAGCAGCGTGGTGGCCACGCCGAAGTAGATCAGCAGGGACAGGGCGTCGACAATGGTCGTGATGAACGGGCTTGCCATCACGGCCGGGTCGAGACCGATCTTCTTGGCGCACATCGGCAGCGTTGCGCCGATGATCTTCGCGATGAGCACGGTCAGCGCCATGGTGATGCAGACGACGAGGGCGACGGTCAGCGTGACGTCGTTGTTGCCCATGAGGAAGCGGTCGACCAGCATAATTTTGACGAAGCAGGCGGCCGCCAGCGTCACGCCGCAGAGCACGGCGGTGCGGATCTCCTTCCAGACGATGCGCGGCAGGTCGGAAAACTCGATCTCGTCGAGCGAGAGCGCACGGATGACGGTGACGGAGGACTGCGAGCCGGAGTTGCCGCCGGTGTCCATAAGCATCGGGATGAAGGCCGTGAGCGCGACCTGCGCGGCAAGCGCGCTCTCGAAATTGGTGATGATGAGGCCGGTGAAGGTGGCCGAGACCATCAAAAGCAGCAGCCACGGGATGCGGTGCTTGAACAGGTCAAAAATCGTCGAACGAAGATAGGTCTTGTCCGACGGGGTCATGCCGCCCATGATCTCCATGTCCTCGGTGGCCTCGTCTTCCATGACGTCCATGGCGTCGTCAAAGGTGATGATGCCGACCATGCGGCTCTCGGTATCGACGACCGGCAGGGCAAGGAAGTTGTATTTGGCGAACATCTGCGCAACATCCTCCTGATCGGTGTGGGTGTTGACGGAAATGACGTTCGTCTCCATCAGCTCCTCGATCTTCATGTCGTCGTCCTGCGCAAGAAGCAGATCCTTGACGGTGACAAGACCGATGAGCGTGCGGTCGCGGGTAACATAGCAGGTGTAGATCGTCTCCTTGTCGACACCGGTGCGGCGAATGCGGAGAATGGACTCTTCAACGGTCATGCTCGGGCGCAGGGAGACGTATTCGGTGGTCATGATCGAGCCGGCGGAATTTTCGGGGTAGCGCAGGATCTCGTTGATCTCCTTGCGCATCTGCGGGTCGGCCTGAGAAAGAATGCGGCGCACGACGTTAGCCGGCATCTCCTCGACGATGTCGACGGCGTCGTCGACGTATAGCTCGTCGAGCACCTCGCGCAGCTCGCTGTCGGAAAAGCCGCGGATCAGCAGCTCCTGCGCCTCCGGCTCCATTTCGACAAAGGTCTCGGCGGCCTGCTCCTTCGGAAGCAGGCGGAACAGCAGCGGAAGCCGCTCCTCCGGAAGCTCGTCGAGGATCGAGGCGACGTCTGACGGGTTCATGGTGATGAGAATATCCCGGACGGTGGGATATTTTTTCTCGTCGAGCAGCGTGTTGAGCGTGCTCTCGACGGTGACGTTATGTTCTGCCAACGGTTCTCTCCTCCTGATTCATAAAATTACATCAGTGGTACGGAAGCCGGCAAGGCAGACCGGTTATTTGGAACGGGACGCGCAGCAACGGATGCGCGTCCGCCGCGGACATCGGCCTACCGGTATGCCGCTACTACTCCCAGCATCCATGATGCGTTCCCTCCTTCAAACTCAATTTGAGCGCCATACGGCACTATTTTATATTGTATTCCGAAAAGTGAGGTTTGTCAAGGCATGGCGGAGGAAATTCGGCATGTTTGAACATAGCTTTTGCTGAATCTGCCGAAAATCGCAGGAAAAATTTGGAGGAATCGACGAAAAAAACGTTCTCGCAGAAAAAGACAACACAACTGCAAAAAACTTGCATCCAACGGTTGCATTTTTTGTGCAAAGTGGTATAATAAGGTGGATGAAAGAAAAGAAGATTGGGGGTACCTAACGACATGGATTCGTCCCTGCACAACATCCTGCGCAAGTTTTCGGCCGGAGACGAGCTGCACGCCTACGCCACGCTCGGCTGCCACCGCGCGCAGTGCGACGGAAAGGACGGCTATCTCTTCCGCGTGTGGGCGCCGCATGCACAGGGCGTCAGCGTCACCGGAGACTGGAATTTCTGGAATCCCGAGGATCTGCCGATGACCTATCTGGAATACGGCGTTTGGGAGGCCTTTTCCGAATATGCCAAGGAGGGCGACGCATATAAATTCTGTGTGCGCCGCGCCGACGGCTCTCAGGTCTATAAATGTGACCCTTACGGCTTCCGCACCTGCGCGCTGCCGGATACGTCCAACCGCGTCTGCACGCTCGAGGGCTTCCACTGGAGCGACACGGCCTACCGCCGTCAGCAGGCCAAGCGCCATCTGCTTGACTGCCCGATGAACATCTACGAGATGCACTTCGGCTCATGGAAGCGCAAGCCCGACGGCACCTGCTACAGCTATGACGAGCTTGCAGACGAGCTGATCCCGTATCTGCTCGATATGGGCTACACGCATGTGGAGCTGATGCCGCTTTCCGAATATCCCTATGACCCGTCATGGGGCTATCAGGTCACGGGCTACTATGCCCCGACCGCGCGCTACGGCTCGCCGCAGCAGCTCATGAGCTTCGTGGATAAGTGCCACCGCGCCGGCATCGGCGTGCTGCTCGACTGGGTCCCGGCGCACTTCCCGAAGGACGAGAACGGCCTTTACGAATTCGACGGCACCTGCTGCTATGAGCTGTCCGACCCGATGATGAACGAGCACCCGGACTGGTCGACGCGCATCTTCGACTTTGGCCGGGGAGAGGTGCAGTCCTTCCTGATCTCCAACGCGGTCTACTGGCTCGAGCAGTACCACATCGACGGCCTGCGGGTCGACGCCGTGGCCTCCATGCTCTATCTGGACTACGGCCGCCGCGATTTCCGGCCGAATAAATTCGGCGGACGCGAAAATCTCGAGGCCATTGCCTTCCTGCGCAAGCTGAACCGCGCGGTGTTTTCCGTGCGGCGCAACGCGATCACGGCGGCGGAGGAATCCACGGCCTTCCCGATGGTCACCAAGCCCGATTACGACGGCGGCCTCGGCTTCCTCTTCAAATGGAACATGGGCTGGATGAACGACATGCTGCAATATATGTCGCTCGACCCGCTCTGGCGCAAGGGCAGCCACAACGACCTGACCTTCTCGATGACCTATGCCTACTCCGAGAATTTCATCCTGCCGCTGTCGCACGACGAGGTCGTGCACGGCAAGGGCTCGCTCATCAACAAGATGCCCGGCGAATACGACGCAAAATTCCAAAATCTGCGCGCGTTCTACGGCTTCATGATGGCGCATCCGGGCAAGAAGCTCAGCTTCATGGGCAACGAATTTGCGCAGTTCATCGAATGGCGGCACTATGAGCAGCTGGATTGGATGCTGCTCGACTACGACCGGCATCGCCAGATGCAGTCGTGGGTGCGCGACCTGAACCATTTTTACCTCGACCATAGCTGCATGTGGAACAACGACTCCGACTGGAACGGCTTCCGCTGGATCTCCGCCGACGACAACGAAAACAGCGTCGTGGCTTTCCGGCGCATCGACCGGCGCGGCCGCGAGCTGATCTGCATCTGCAACTTCTGCCCGGTGCTCCGCGAGGGCTACCGGC
>URLT01000034.1 GCA_900548795.1 uncultured Eubacteriales bacterium | reverse complement strand
CGTATTTCAAGATTTTCAAACCGAAAAGTTGGGGCAAAAGACCCGCTGAGCGCCGATGCCGATTTATTCAGAGGTTCCCTAGTATAAGTCTGCTCTGCCTGTGGCATCAAAGACAACGAGCCGTTGTGAAAAACGGCTCGTTGTTTTTTCTATTTTATCTCAGCTGCCGGACTGCATTCGATGCAGCTCCTCCTGCGGCAGCGGCTCGAGACGTCCGTCGCGGATGCGGTAGACGCTGTTGCAGAGCGACAGCACGCTCGGCCGGTGGGTCGAGAGGATGCAGGTCTTGCGGTGCAGGGCGGAGATATTGTGCAGCACCTGCCGCTCGGTGTCCAAATCCAGCGCCGAGGTGACCTCGTCGAGCAGCAGGATCGGCGCGTCTGCGAGCACGGCGCGGGCAATGGCCAGCCGCTGATTCTGCCCCTCGGAGAGCGAGCCGCCGCGCTCGCGCAGCGGCGTTTGCAGCCCCTGCGGGAGCGCACGGACGAATTGATCGGCGCAGGCGGTTCGCAGCGCGTCCCAAAGCTGCTCCTCGGTTGCGTTGGGCTTGACCAGACGCAGAGTCTCCTCGACGGTGCCGGAGAAAATGACGTTGTCCTGCGGCACGTAGGAGAAAAACTGACGCGTGGAGGGCGAGAGCGGAAGCTCCTGCCCGCCGGCGCAGAGCACGGCGCGTCCGCCGTCCGGGCGGAGCAGACCGAGCATCAGGCGAAACAGGGTGGTCTTGCCCGCGCCGGACGCGCCGACCACGGCGACCGTGTGATACGGCGGGACGGTCAGGCAGACATTGCGGAGCGTCGCCTCGCGGCGGTGATAGCCGAAATCGAGCCGGTCGACGCGGACGGTGATCGGCTCGCCGGAGAGGAGCATTTGCCGCGCGGCGTCCTCGTCCCGATGCGTTTCGCGCGGAAGATCGAAGATCGTCATGATGCGCTGCGCTGCGACGGTGCAGTCGATCGCAGAGGGCACGAGCTTGATGAGAGCGGTCAGCGCGGAGGAGAGATAGCCCGCAAGCTGCATGAACAGCACCATCGTGCCGTAGTCGATCGCGCCGAGATAGAGCCGGTAGGCGCCCCAGCCGAGGCAGAGATAGCTGACGACGATGCCGCAGGCCGAGAGCAGGGAGGTGTTGAACACGGTCAGACGGTTGAAATCCATCGAGGTGTTGTAGTACAGCTCCTGCACGCGGCGCAGCCGGTCGAGAAAGGTGTCGACAAGGTTAAAGGCCTTGATGCTCTGCGCATTTTGCAGCGCCTCCTCATGGAAGGAGATCATCTGGCTGTTGACGTCGCGCATTTTGCGGCTGAAGCGCCGCATTTTCCCCATGAGCGGCTTGGCTGCCAGCAGGGTGACGGGCGCGGTCAGCAGCGCCATGAGCGCCATGGTCGGGTCGTAGCAGAGAATGAGCACCAGCGAGGCAACGAACTGCGTCAGCTTGAGGATCAGCGTCGGGATCCAGCCGAGCACGCTGGCGGCGACGGTCGTCACGTCGGTGTTGATGCGCGAGAGCAGGTCGCCCGAGCGATATTCCTGAAGCGACTGCCACTCGGTGTTCAGAAAGACGCCGAAGACCTCCTCGCGAAGCTCGTTGGAGATGCGATAGTTGATCTTTGCGGAAAAGCGGCCGATGATCGCCGAGAGCAAAACGTTGACCAGCCCCAGCGCGACGACGCAGATGCCCATGCGCAGCACGGCGTGGCCGCTGCGCGAGATGATCGCGTTGGTCAGCGACTTGGAGGCCAGCGCAATGACCATGCTCAGGCCGGTGGCGCAAAGGCCGAGCACCGTGTAGAGCAGAACGGCCTTCCAATAGGCGCGGGTGTGGCGATAGATCCAGCGCGTTTCAAGGATGGTGTTGCGGAGCGTGCCGTCCTTGATGCGGCGGGATATTTTTTTGATCAGAGCCATATCGGCGCCTCCCTTCGGAAGAGACGGCTCATTCGTCGGCTCGGTCGGCGGCTTGGCTGATCTCCTCCGAGAGCAGGTCGTCCCCGACGGGCTCGCCCGCGTCGTAGCCGGAGCGGTGGCGGCGGCCGTAGCCAACGGCGTATTTATAGCCATAGTTGTAGCCGTAGCCGTAGCTGTTGCCGTATTTGGAGCCGTAGCCGCTGCGCGTGGTGCCGACTTGGGTCTTGTTCAGCACGCAGCCGATCAGGTTTGCGCCGCTTGAGGACAGCGCTTGGATCGAGTTGAGGATCTGGGTCGATGCGGCCATATCCTGCCGGACGACGTAGAGCACGGCGTCGGCATGCTTGGCCATGGTCGCCGCGTCGGAGAGAATGCCCGCAGGCGGCGCGTCGATGATGACGTAGTCCATCCGGGTGCGCAACAGCTCGATGACCTGCTTCATGCGCGGAGAATCCAGCAGCACCTGCGGCTGGTCGAAGGTGCTGTCGCCGGAGAGCAGCAGGAGCGTGGAATCCGGAACGTTCAGCAGGCGGAAATTCTGCGCCGTGTTCTGAAGGATCTCCACAAGACCGTCGGACGGCTCGGAAACGCCGATGCCGGCCTTGAGCGTCTGCTTGCGCAGGTCGCCGTCGATCAGGATGACGCGCTTGCCCTCGGAGGCCAGCGAGAGGGCGAGGTTCGTCGCGACGGTGGATTTTCCCTCGTTCGGCAGGGTGCTCGTGACGACGAGCACCTTTTGCCGCCGGTCGTCCATCTGCTTGATGAGCTTGACGCGCAGGTTGCGGATGGATTCGGTGAACGAGGGCGAAATATGCGGGTTGGTGATGGTCAGATGCAGGCGGTCCTTTCGGGAGTGCTTCTTCAGCTTGACCGAGGGGATATAGGCCATGCATTTGAGGTTGACGAGCTTGCGCAGATCCTCGGCGGAATGCACGGTGCGGCGCGAGAGCGACAGCAGGAAGATCAGGAACAACCCGGCTGCCAGCACGAGCGCGCCGGTGCGCAGCCCGGCCTGCTTGGCATGGTTTTGGTTCACGGGAACGACCGGCGGGGCGGACGGCTCGTTGATGATGTGGATCTGCGTGTCGCCGAGGATGCTGCTGGCGGCGTTCGGATAGACGGCGATGATCGCCTTGAGAATGTCATAGGCGTCCTGCGCGCTGTTGCTCGTCACGGTCAGCGTGAAGAGGGCGGTGTCGGCCGTAGTGGTCGAGCTGACCGTGCCGTTGACCGTGTCCGTTTTCAGATATTGGCGCAGGAGCATCTGCGTCGTCTCGCTCTGGATGATGTAGGGGAAGGCCGCCGCAAGAAGCTGCGTGGCGTTTTTGTCCATATAGTTGCTGTAGCTGAGAATGTCCGTCGTTGCGGCGTAGTTGGCGCGCACCATGAAGACCGCACTTGCGGAATAGCTCGGCGTGTAGGCTGCGTTCCGGCGGTAAAAGGTGAAGCCGCCTGCCAGCCCGGCCAGCAGCACGACGATCCAGATCAGCCGCCGCGCCGCAGAGAGAAAGTTGTGTAAAACGACGGTGAAGGTGCGGTTGAGCACGTTGCCGCGCTTGGTTTGTTCATCCATTGTGACCGGCCTCCTGCCCGTTTTTGTCTGCACGCGCCGACTCGCCGCCGCTGCGATTGGCGGCTTGGCGGGATGTCTTGGCGGCCCTTTTGCTCTTGCTGTAGCCATAGCCATAACCGTAGCCATAGCCATAACCGGAGCCGTAGCCGTATCCGTAGCCATAGCCGTAGCCGTAGCCGCGCGTGCCGGCCAGCGCCACGGAGTGGAAGGACTGCACGTTGTTGAGCACATAGCCGAGGAATTCAGCCTTGGTGTCGGTCAGGCTGTCGATCGCGTCGTTGATCACAATGGCGGGCATCGTGTCCTGCCGCACGACCAGCAGCGAGATGTCGGCCAGATCGCCGAGCACCTCGGCGTCGACGAACAGCCCCATGGGGGGCGTGTCGATGATGATATAGCTGTATTTTCTGCGCAGCGCCTCGAGCAGCGGCTTGAAGGCGTCGGCCGAGAAGGACTCGACCCGCTTGCGCGGGATCGCCTTGGCCGGCATGAGCTTCAGCTGCGTGCCCTCAATGCGCACGGTCGCCTCGTCGAGCTGCTCCTCGGTGAAGCCGAAGTTCAGGAAGCGCGAGACGTTGCGCCGGTGGTCGACCGGTTGCTCGAAGATCAGGCCCTGCGCCGGCTTGCGCAGGTCGGCGTCAAGCAGCAGCACGCGGCGGTGCTTCTGCGCAAGAGAGAGCGCGAGGTTGGCGGCAATGGTCGATTTTCCCTCGTTTTCGCCGTAGCTGGAGATCAGGAAGACCTGACTGCCCTTTTTCTCGTGCTGCCGCTCGAGCAGCACGCGCAGCAGGTGGATGGTCTCGGTGTAGTAGAAGCTGCAGGTCGGGTTGGAGATCAGCAGCGCCTTTTTGCGGCGGCGGAGACGGTCGCTCAGAGAGCGGCGCGTCCGCTCGTGATAGATCACGGAAAGCTGCTGCCCGTCGATCTGGTGCTTGGCGCCGGAGGGCGTCTGCACGGTGTCGGCGCTGATGGCCAGAAAGACCAGCAGCACCACCATTGCCGCCGCGCCGAGCGGGGCGGCAAGCCGCAGGAGCCTCTGCTGCCCGGCCTGATTCGACGGCAGATGCGGAAGCACCGGGCCGTTGATGCTGTCGAGCGTGGCGCTGGAGAAGATCATGGCGGTGTATTCCTTGTGGCAGTCGATGATGGCGAGGGCGGATTTATAGGCCAGCTCCGGGGAGGCGGCGGTGATGCTCATTTGGATGATGTTCGTGCTGGGGGGGACGGACACAGAGATCGTCGCCGGGAAGGCATCGAGCCCCATGCGCCTTGCCGCGGCCTGCTGAACGATGTCGCTTTGCAGCACCTCGCCGAACTGATCGGCAAGCGTGTCCGTTGCGGCGACGGTGCCGAAGCCCGCGCCGAGCGAGCTGCGCGAGGTCACAGAGAAGGTCGTCGTGCTGGTGTACTGCGGCGTGACTACGAAGGTCTCGGCGAGGAAGGCGGCCATGACGGCGATCAGCGCCGCCATCAGCACGAGCCAGAAATTGCGCAGAACGAAGCGCAGGATGCAGAACAGGTCGTAATCCGACCAATTAAACCGTTTTTGTTCTTCCATTTGCGCGCTCCTCTTATTCTTTGACGACGGTCAGGATCACCTCGTAGCTCTGGCCGTCGGAGTTGGTGTAAAAATAGGAAATATCGTAGCTGCCGGCGGGAACGTCGACGAAGCTGCCGTCGCTGTCGAACAGATCCTCCTGCACGCCGTCGCCGTTGATGTCGGCAAAGCCGGTGATCTGCACCTGCGACGGGTCGACGGGCTCGAGCAGGATGCCGTCGCTCTGGACGCTGTCGATATAGGAGCGGAAATCCTCACGCGTGAGGCGCTCCGAGCCGTTGACGTAGATGAGATAGTCCGAAAGCCGGATGATCGGCTGGGTCGAGACGATGTTTTGGATCGTCACGGTCAACTGGAGAATGGAGGAATCGCCGCTGCTGTTGGTGACCTGCACCGTGATCGGGTATTTGCCGCTGGCGGTGTTGCTCAGGTTGGTCGAGGAGACGCGGATGCGGGCGGAGATGTCGCCGTCGAGCACGTCCGTGGCCGTCAGTCGGTCCTGAAGGCTGACCGTGCTGCTGACGCTGTAAATGAGAGGCTGGGAAAGGGCGAATTTCGGCTTGCAGTAGTCGGTGTAGTAGACGCTGCGCGAGAAGGTGCAGAAATTCGACGACGAGTCGAACACGGCGTAGTTGACCGTGGCAGTGTTGCTGCCAACGAGCTTGGAGACCTTGCGTACGATGATGCGGCCGGTCAGGTCGCCGTCGACGTCATCCGTGGCGGTCAGTCCGGCGCAAAGCTCGCGGTCGGTGGCCTTGACGCTGACCTGAAGCGGCACGCCGTCGCAGCGGATCATCGGCGGTGTGCGGTCGAGCATGAACTGCATATAGGCGAAGACCACGCAGAAGAAAATGGACACCACCAAAAACAGAAAGATGACGATATTTTTCAGATTCCTCATCGGAGGACCTCCTTCGCGACGCGGCGCTCAGCGCACCGTGCGATTGTCAAGAATGCGGGCAGGATTTTCGTCGAGCAGCAGGCGGACGTACTCCGGCGTGCACAGACGGCGCAGGATCGGCAGAAGCGATTGGAAGCCGGGCGGACGCATCCGCATGTCGTGCGCGTCGCTTGCGATCACGTCGACCATGCCGCGCGCGAGCAGGCGGTGAGAGGCCTCGCAGGAGGCCGCGCCAAGCCGGTCAAGCAGACTGCCCTTGTTCACCTGAAGCAGATAGCCGCGCTCAAACCAGCGCTCGGCCCAAAGCAGGTCGCTCTGCACGGCGCGATAGCGCTCCGGATGCGCAATGACCGGGCGGTAGCCCGCGCTGCGGATGTCTCGAAGCATGGCGCTGATCTCGGCACCGGGCGCTGTAAACGAGAATTCCACGAGCAGATAGTCCGTGCCGTTGAGCACGATGGGCAGGCGGTTTTCCAAAAGACGGGTCAGGTTGCACGGATCGGCCAGCAGCTCGCTGCCGGGCAGCACCTGAAGGGGAATATGCGCCTGCCGCAGCAGGGCGCAAAACAGGCCAAAGCTCTGCCGATAGCGCGAGCCGAGAAAGCCGGTGCGCGAGCCGATCAGGTTGCTGTGCGGTGTGGCCACGACGGTCTTCACGCCGCAGCGCAGCATGTGATGCGCCATCTGACAGGCAACGCGCGCGTCATAAGCGCCGTCGTCCAGATGCGGGATGATGTGGCAGTGCAGATCGATCATGTGCGTCCTTCCCGAGAGCCGCCGGCGCTGCACCTGACGCAGCAGCGCGGACAAGCCAAACCCATAATATCATACTATAATATATTACCATATATTCCGACCGAATGCAACAAATAATTAAGGAAGCTCTGATTCAATCGCAAGAGCGGTCAGCGAGGGATTTTGTTTCCAAATTGAGGTTTGGAAATCGCAGGAATCCTTTTCGTATTTCAAGATTTTCAAACCGATCAGTTGGGGCAAAAGGCCCGCTGAGCGCCGCAGCCTATTTATTCAGAGGTTCCTTAATTCGCGTCTGCGGGCTTTTCCGCCCCTCGGCCGCCAGCTCCGTTCGTGCGGAAAAAGCGCTTGCAATTTTCGTGCGAGCGTGGTATGCTGAACACGAAAAAAGAGGACGGAGGGCGCGCCATGTCAAAAAAACACGAGAAGCAGAGGCAGAAGCGGCAGCAGCAGAAGGAGCTGCAGGAGAAAATGGCGCGCTTTGACCGCGGCCTGACGGTCGGCATCGCCATCGCAGCGGGCGCGGCGCTGGCGTTCCTGATCTTTCTGATGATCCGCTCGATCATATCCGGTTGAGGGCGAAACGGCATTCGGCGTGTGCGCCGCACGCGGACAGCAGCCTGCCCGTCTGCTCCATGTGCCAAGGCCGGGAGCGCGTGACGAAATCTTTTTTTCGTCTTTTGTCATATTTACGCATTTATTTCTAAAAAATGACATAATATTCTCAAATTTTATGAAAAATGACAGTTGCAGATAAGAAATCTTTCGTATATAATATGGAATGTTGGAAAACATAAATCTGCGCCGCATTGCGACGCTGAAATTGGAGGAATCTAATATGTCTGTTAAAGTTGCTATCAATGGCTTTGGCCGCATCGGTCGTCTGGCCTTCCGCCAGATGTTCGGCGCTGAGGGCTACGAAGTCGTGGCCATCAACGACCTGACCTCTTCCAAGATGCTCGCGCATCTGCTGAAGTACGACTCCACGCAGGGCAACTACGCTCGCGACCACAAGGTCGAGTACAACGAGGGCGAAGGCGAAGACAACTACATCGTTGTCGACGGCAAGAAGATCGTCATCTACAAGATGCCGAACGCGGCCGACCTGCCCTGGGGCAAGCTCGACGTTGACGTCGTCCTCGAGTGTACCGGCTTCTATACCAGCAAGGCAAAGGCTCAGGCTCACATCGACGCCGGCGCCAAGAAGGTCGTCATCTCCGCTCCGGCCGGCAACGACCTGCCCACCATCGTCTACAACGTCAACCATGACAAGCTGACGAAGGAAGACAACATCATCTCCGCTGCCTCCTGCACCACCAACTGCTTGGCTCCCATGGCCAAGGCTCTGAACGACTATGCTCCCATCGTCTCCGGCATCATGACCACCGTCCACGCCTACACCGGCGACCAGATGCCGCTCGACGGCCCGCAGCGCAAGGGCGACCTGCGCCGCAGCCGCGCTGCCGCTGTGAACATCGTTCCGAACTCCACCGGCGCTGCCAAGGCCATCGGCCTCGTCATCCCCGAGCTGAACGGCAAGCTCATCGGCTCTGCTCAGCGTGTCCCGACTCCCACCGGCTCGACCACCATTCTGGTCGCCGTCGTTAAGGGCAAGGACGTCACCGTCGACGGCATCAACGCCGCGATGAAGGCGCAGTCCAACGAGTCCTTCGGCTACAACGAGGATCTCATCGTCTCCTCCGACGTGATCGGCATGCGCTTCGGCTCCCTGTTCGATGCCACGCAGACCATGGTCAGCAAGATCGACGACGACACCTATCAGGTTCAGGTCGTTTCCTGGTACGACAACGAGAACTCCTACACCTCTCAGATGGTTCGCACCATCAAGCACTTCTCCAACCTGCTGTAATTCCGGACGGAACCATAAAAGGCCGGCTCGCACCGCGCGAGCCGGCCTTCTGCGCGGTCAAAACGTCCATGCCTTCCAAAGCTGAAGGCATGGACGTTTGGCTGTTTTGTGCTCCGAGCCTCATGCGGCGCCGGCATTTCGCGGCTGCGCCGTTACTTTGGCGGGCTGCGTTTATTGCTTTTTGATCTTTGCGAACAGAGCGGCGAGCGGGGGAACAACGGCGAGCTGCAGCACGATCCCGGGCCACGCCGTGGCGAAGGCGCCCGTCCAGAACGCAGTGAGGCCGAAGGCCGAGACGTCCAGACCGGTGCAGGCGAAGCGCACCGCGCCCCAGACCAGACGGCCTGCGAGCATGGCGACGATCAGCGAGACATAGTCCCAGCCGACCTTTTTCGGCAGCGCGCGGCGCATCAGGCCGGCTACCGCGCCGTAGGCGGCCAGCTCAAAGGCCATCGAGACGGCCATCGGGAAGAAGGGCGGCATTCCGAGCGTCAGCGAGCGCAGCAGCGGCGCGAGAAAGCCGACGCCAAGCCCCCACTGCCAGCCGCAGACGAAGCCGCAGAGCAGGGCTGGCAGGTGCATCGGCAGAAGCATCTTGCCGACGGTCGGGATCTGCCCGGTCAGGAAGGGCAGTACGTAGGCAAGCGCGAGAAAGACGGCGGAATAGATCAGGTTTTGCAGGGATTTGGACTGTTTTGCGGTCATAAAAAGCTCCTTTCGGGACGAAAAAAAGACGCCGCCTTCCCTACAGGGAAACGGACGCCTTCCGGTCGTCTCATCAAAATTCGGGGTTGCCGTTCAAAAAAGGAACTTCTGTTCCGCCGCTGCTCTTCTGAGCAGCGGCATTATTTTAGCATAAAATGACGGATTTCGCAAGCCCTATTTTTGCAGCGTCTCCAGCTGCGCCACAACGTCCGCGAGCAGAGCGGCCGTTGGCTGCTCCGGGACGCCGGCGACGAGATTTTCGCAGCGGTTGACGGGGATCAGAACGCGCACGGCGTCCGCCTGACCGACGGCGACGGCCATGCGCGGCGTGACCTCTCCGAGCATGGAGTCGGCGATCACGATGCCGATCGGCCCGACGATGACGTCGGCTCTGCGGCAGGCCAGCACGACCGGGTTTTCCCCCGTGGCGGCGCGTTTTGCCCCGGCCTTGAGCATGGCGGCCGTCGCCGTGGCGTTCGTGCCGACTGCGGTCAGCTCCGCATCCGGGAATTTCGCGGCGATGCCGCGCACGAGCTGCGCGCCGAGCTGCCCGCCCTGCCCGTCGATCAAAAGAATTCGCATAGAAACCACTCCCTTGCGCCCATTTTACCCGATTCTGGGGAAAATTGCAAGAGGGATTGACGCAGTGCGTCTCTTGGCGTATACTACAAACGGATAAGGAGGACGATGCCATGACGGAAAAAGAAAAAATGCTGAGCGGGCAGCTTTATGACGCGAACGACGCCGCGCTGGCGCGCGAGCGGGATCGAGCCAAGAAGCTCTGCCGGGCGTATAACGAGCTGAGCCGGGAGGACGCGGAGAGCCGGCGCGCGCTGCTGGAGGAATTGCTCGGAAGGGTCGGCAAGGCGTGCTGGATCGAGCCGTCGTTCTGGTGCGATTATGGCGGCAGTATTGAGCTGGGCGAGAATTTTTATGCCAATCATAATCTGGTGATCCTCGACGCCGGCGGCGTGCAGATCGGCGAGAACGTGCTGCTCGGGCCAAATTGCGGTCTTTATACCTCGAGGCATCCGCTGGACGCCGCGCGCCGCAACGCCGGCTGGGAATACGCACTGCCGATCGTGATCGGCGACAACGTCTGGATCGGCGGCGGCGCGCAGCTCCTGCCCGGCGTGACGATCGGCAGCAACGTCGTCATCGGAGCGGGCAGCGTGGTCACGCACGACATCCCCGACCACTGCGTCGCCGCCGGCAATCCCTGCCGCGTGCTGCGGAGGCTGCCGGAGGACGGCGAAATTTCTGCGCAAGCTTGCAAAGCACCGGAGGCTATGGTATAATAACCACATTCAAAAATTAAAAACTCGAAGGAGAATGAATATGGCAAAGGGCGGATTCCGCGGCGGTATGGGCGGCGGCATGAACATGAACATGGTGAAGCAGGCGCAGAAGATGCAGCAGGATATGCTGAAGATGCAGGAGGAAATGGAGAGCAAGGAATATGAGGCGACGGTCGGCGGCGGCGTCGTGAAGGCGGTCGTCAACGGCAAGCACGAGGTGCTCTCCATCTCCATCGCGCCCGAGGCGGTCGATCCCGACGACGTTGAGATGCTTCAGGATATGATCGTCGGCGCGGTCAACGAGGCCATGCGCAAGGCGGACACCGAGGCGTCCCAGAATCTCTCGCGGCTGACCGGCGGCCTGAATCTGGGCGGCCTGTTCTGATGCGCTATTTCCCCGCCGCACTGGAGCGGCTGACCGAGCAATTTGCAAAGCTGCCGGGTATCGGCGGCAAGACGGCGCAGCGGCTGGCGTTTCATCTTCTGAGTCTGCCGCAGGAGGAGGCGCAGGAGTTCGCCGAGACGATCCTCGAGGCAAAAAAGACCGTGCACCTGTGCCCGATGTGCCAAAATCTGACTGACCGGGACATCTGCCCGATCTGCGACGACGAGACGCGCGACCGCGGCCTGATCTGCGTCGTGGCCGATCCGAAGGACGTTGTAGCCATGGAACGCGCGAGAGAGTTTCGCGGGGTATATCACGTGCTGCACGGCGTGATCTCGCCGCTGAACCACATCGGCCCGAACGACATCCGTGTGCGCGAGCTTTTGGAGCGCGTCGGAAAGGGCGGCGTGCGCGAGGTCATCATGGCCACGAACCCCGACACCGAGGGCGAGGCTACGGCAATGTATATCTCGCGCCTGCTGCGCCCGCTGGAGGTGCGCGTGACGCGTCTGGCCTACGGCATTCCCGTCGGCGGTCAGCTTGAATATGCCGACGAGGTCACCCTGCTGCGCGCACTGGAGGGCAGACAGGATATCTGACCCCGCCGGACGGATGCGATCTCATCCCTCCGAAGCCCGCACCCCGCCGTGCCATGCGCACGCAGGCGGGGGGGCGGGCTTCGTGCATTCCGGGAAAAACCATCGGCGCGGAACGGTGATTTTTTGTCCATGTAAAAAAACAAAAAATAACAAAAAATTATGTCGCAGAGGGTCGAAAAACGGTTGCAAATGCCGGGTATCTATGCTAGACTTAATATGCTCGTCAGGGAAGAACGAGGAGGACGGGGCGGCGCGCGGGCGCTGCCCTTTTCCGCACGAAGACGCACCGTCATTTGTAATATAACAAAAATCCGCCGGAATGCCCGCACCGCGGAGAATGAGGCTTACACTTGAAAAAGAGAAGAATTTACCGGCTGGCAGCCGGTGCTTTGACCATATTCATGGCTCTTTCCACATTTTCCGGATGCAAACCGAGCGAGGAGGAGCAGCGCTGCTCCGAGGGCGTGGCCTATTTGAAGGCGCTCGAGGCGCAAAGCCCCGATGCCGTCGAGGAGAAGCTCCGGCAGATCGAGCAGCAGCGCATCCTGCGCGAGCGGGAGCAGCGCATCCAGTCGCTGATCGACGACCGCAGCGGCGTATGGAAATATTTTGAAAACTATGTCATTTTAGGAGATTCCCGCGCGGTGGGCTTCTCTTATTTCGGCTTTTTGGATGAATCGCGCGTTTTGGCCGAGAGCGGCGCGACCATCCTGCAGGTCTCGCAGCGGCTCGACGAACTGGCAAAGCTGAACCCCTCGACCGTTTTTCTCTGCTACGGTCTGAACGACCTCGGCGTCGGCAGGTGGGATCAGCCCTCGGACTATGCCGAGGGCTTTGCGAAGATGATCGAGAGCCTGCGGCGCACGCTTCCGAAGGCCAAGATTGTCGTCAGCTCCATTCTCCCGGCGCGCGATGCCGCGCTCGAGACGCAGGAGCGCTGGGGCAGGATTCCCGAGTTCAACGCCGCGATCGAGGTGTACTGCAAGGAAAACGGCCTGATCTTTGCCGATAACGAGGCAATCTGTCAGGAGCATGCCGACCTCTGGGAGGGCGACGGGATCCACGTTAAGAGCACGTTTTATCCCTATTGGGCGGCCAATCTGATCATTGCATCATGGGGGGAGGACACGACCGGTGAATAGACCGATTTTGCTCAAGCTGGCGCGCTGGCTGGTCGTGCTGCTGGCTGTCGGCTTCCTTTGGCTGAAGTTCGCGTCCGATCCGGTCAGCGAGCAGCCGTTTGAGGCCGTGAAGCAGGCCGTGACCTCCGGGATGAACCTCAGCGCGATGCAGGAGGGTGACAACCAGATGGTGCGCCGCTTTTACGGCCTCGACCCGACGCAGTTCGAGGGCTGCGCGCTGTACTATCCGCTGACGAATATGGAGGCTGAGGAGCTGTTTCTTGTCAAGTTGAAGGATCCGGCGCAGGCCGACGGCGTCCGCGCGGCGGTGGAAAAGCGGCTCGAGTCGCAGAAGACGGTCTTTGACGGCTACGGCGTCGAGCAGTATAACATGCTGTGCAATTTCAGCCGCATCGAGGTGCGCGGGAATTATGTGCTGTTCGTCGTCGGCGCGCAGGCCGACACGGCGGTCAACGTCTTCCGCGGCGCACTGTAGGGGAGGGGCAATATGTCGTTTACGAATCTGATCTTCCCCTTCATCTGGCTGCCTGTCAGCCTGCTGCTGTATTATCTTCTGCCCAAGCGCGGCAGGAACGTCGTGCTGCTGCTCTGCGGCATCGTGTTTTTCGCGTGGGGCACGCCGGAATATCTGGTGCTGATGCTTTGCAGCATCCTTGTGAACTATCTGGCGGCGCTGGAGCTTTCCGCATACCAAAAAAAGGGAAAAACCGGCCGCGCGAGGCTCGTGCTGACGGTCACGGTGCTCCTGAATCTGCTGCTGCTGGGCTTTTTCAAGTACTACGGCTTCCTGCTGCACACGGTCAACTCGCTGCTGAGCCTGAGCCTGCGCGTGCGGGAGCTGCCCCTGCCCATCGGCCTGTCGTTTTATACCTTCTCGCTGCTGTCGTATCTGTTCGACGTGTACCGCGGCAAGGCGCCGGTGCAGAAGAGCCTGTTCCGCTTCAGCCTGTATGTGACCTTTTTCCCCAAGCTCGTCTCCGGGCCGATCGTGCAGTACGCCGATTTTGACAAGCAGCTCGAGCCCCACGCGTTCGACCTGACGGCGCTCGGCGCGGGTGCTCGGATGTTCGTTGTGGGAATGGCCAAGAAGGTGCTGCTGGCCAACGCGCTCGGCACGACGTTCTATGCCCTCTCGGACATCGGCGGCGTGAACCTCTCGACCTGCGGCGCGTGGCTCGGCACCCTGTGCTACACGCTGATGCTCTATTTCGACTTCAGCGGCTATTCCGACATGGCCATCGGCACCTCGCAGATGTTCGGCTTTGAGCTGGCGCCCAACTTTGACTATCCCTACCTCTCGGCGAGCGTGACGGAGTTCTGGCGGCGCTGGCATATCTCCCTCGGCGCGTGGTTCCGTGATTATGTCTATATCCCGCTCGGCGGCAGCCGCAGGGGCGCGGGCAAGACCGTGCGCAACCTGCTCATTGTCTGGCTGCTCACCGGCCTCTGGCACGGCGCGAGCTGGAGCTTCGTGCTCTGGGGGCTGTATTACGGCGTGGTTTTGATCTTGGAAAAGTTTGTTTTTCGAAGCATTCTCGAGCATATTCCGCGTTTTTTGCGCCATGCTCTGACGCTTCTTCTCGTGATGATCGGCTGGGTGTTCTTCTTCTCCGGCACGGTCGGCGACGCTGCCTGCTGGCTGGGGCGGATGTTCTTCGGCGGGCACGTCGGCTTTTTGGACGCGACGGCGAAATACTATTTCAGTCAGTGCTGGCCGCTTTTGCTGATCGGCGGCCTTGCGGCCTTCCCGGCCGGCAAGCTTGCCGGGCAGTATTGCTATCGGCGCGGGCAGCTTCTTGCGGCGCTCTCGGCGCTGTGGTTCGTGCTGCTGTTCGTGCTGAGCGTCGCGGGCATGACCAACGCGACCTATTCTACCTTCCTTTATTTTCAATTCTGACAGGGGGTGTGCGCTTTGGAAAATCGCAGCGAACGGATGCTGCAGCGGCGGCAGGCGCGTCAGCTCCGGCGCAAACGGAACCGGGAGCTTCAGGGCGGCTATCTGCTGCTGATGCTGACGGCCTTTGTGCTGATCTGGGGCATCATCGGCCTCCTGACGCCGGATCGCGCGTTTTCCGACAATGAAAACCGCGTGCTGGCGCAGCGGCCGAAGCTCTCGCTGAGCAAGCTGCTCGACGGCAGCTTTACGTCGGATCTGGAGGCCTATGACTCCGATCAGTTCGTCGGCCGCGACGGCTGGGTGTCGCTGAAGCTCGCCTATGACCGGCTGCTCGGCGCAAAGGAGGAAAACGGCGTCTACCTGTGCCGCGACGGCTATCTGATGGAGAAGCAGGATGCGCCGGACGAGCGGAATTTGCAGAAAAACGAGGAGGCCATGCGGGAGCTTGCCGAGGCCTTCCCGAGCGTTAAAATGCATGCGGCGATCATTCCGAACGCCGTGACGGTCTGCGCCGACAAGCTGCCGCGGAACGCCCCCGTGACCGATCAGCGCAGGCAGCTCAAGGAGCTGAAGCACGCGCTCGACGGGCTGGACTTCATCGACGTGACCGAGACGCTCTGCGCCCACGGCGACGAGGGGCTGTTTTACCGCACCGACCACCACTGGACGAGCCTCGGCGCGAAATATGCCTTCGAGGCAATGGCGCCCTCTCTGGGGCTGAAGTCCGCCTCGGCCTCGACGGAATACGACGTTTACCGCGTGAGCAATTCCTTCGAGGGCACGCTGGCCTCGCGCAGCGGCAGCCACAGCGCGCGCGACGCCATCGACGTCTACATCCCCAAGACCGACGTGTCTTATACTGTGTCCATTCCGGATGAGCAGAGGCTGACCTGCTCGCTCTATTCCAGTCAGGCGCTGGAGGACAAGGATCAGTATGCGGTGTTCCTCGGCGGCAACCATCCTCAGGTCGACATCCGCACCACGGCCGACACCGGCAGGGTGCTCCTGATGTTCAAGGATTCCTATGCAAACTGCCTCGTGCCCTTCCTCGTGCCGTATTATGACCGCATTCTCATGATCGACGCGCGGTATTATTACGACGGAGCTGCGGCGCTGCTGAACCGCGAGGGCGTGACGGATGTGCTGTATCTTTATAATCTCAACACCTTCCTGACGGACAAGTCGCTCGCAGACGTGCTGACCTCCGGCCTGAACGCACAGCCGCCGCAGACGCAGCCGTCCGAGCCGTGAAGCCAAAGGCGCGCTGATATGCAAAAAAGACACGGATCTCTTTCAATCGAAGAGTCCGTGCCTTTTTGCCGTTCCGGGGTCAGGCGTCGGCGGCGTCCGTTCCGAGCGCATGGCGCCGGAACAGGAACGAGATGCACCAAAGACCCGCAAGGCCGACGACAACATAGATGATGCGGCTGACGACGCTTGCCTGACCGCCGAAGAGCCATGCCACGAGGTCAAAACGGAACAAGCCCATCAGTCCCCAGTTGACCGAGCCGATGATGCTCACGATGAGCGCAAAAATATCCAAGTCGGTTTCCCTCCCATCCTTGTGCTGGTGCTAGTATGCGCATGATTTTCGGCACTATGCGCAGTTTGCGCGGTGTTTTTTGTCAAAAATGCCGGCAGAAAAGACTGTACAAATCCGGCAATTTCCGCTATAATTATTTCAGTAAACCAAAAAATTTTTTTGAAAGGCGGATTCTCCTTATGAATGCATTCTTACCGGCGGATATTCTCATGCCCAAGACCGACAGCATGGAAAAATGGGCGGTGATCGCCTGCGACCAGTTCACGTCGGATCAGGCCTATTGGGACAGAGTGCGGAAAAATGCCGAGGGCGCGGTCTCTACGATCAACCTGATCCTGCCGGAGGCCGAGCTGGGCACCGAAAAAGAGGCGGAGCATACCCGCGTCATCAACGCGACCATGGCGCAGTATATGAAGGATCACGTCTTCACGACCTATCATAACAGCTTGGTCTATGTCGAGCGCACGCTCGAAAACGGCTCCGTGCGCAAGGGTCTGGTCGGCATGGTCGACCTCGACGCCTATGACTACTCCACCGGCGCGACCTCGCCGATCCGCGCCACCGAGCGCACCGTGGCCGAGCGCATCCCGCCGCGTCAGCGCGTGCGCCGCGACGCGCCCATCGAGCTGCCGCACATCCTCATGCTCTGCGACGACCACAAAAAGGAGCTGATCGAGCCGATCGGCGCGAAGAAGGACAAGCTCAAGAAGCTCTACGATTTCGACCTGATGGAAAACGGCGGCCACATCGCCGGCTGGCTCGTTGAGGGCGCGGACGTCGAGGAATTCAACCGCGTGCTGGCGCGCTACACCGAGACGGTGGGCGAAAAATACGTCGGTCTCAAGGGCGTGCCGATGGTCTTCGCCGTCGGCGACGGCAACCACTCGCTTGCCACGGCGAAATCCTGCTACGAGGAGCTGAAGGCGAAGCATCCCGGCGAGGATCTTTCGGAGCATCCGGCGCGCTATGCCCTCGTCGAGCTGGAGAACATCCACGACGAGGCGCAGGTTTTCGAGCCGATCCACCGCGTCGTGTTCCGCTGCGAGCCGCATAAGCTGCTCAAGGCGCTGGAGGAAACGTGGTGCGCCGAGGGCGGCTTCCCCGTCAAATGGTACATCGGCGGGGAGACCGGCACGGTCTATCTCGACCGCGCGAAGTCCGAGCTGGCCGTCGGCGCGCTGCAGGGCTTCCTCGACGACTATCTCAAGCATAACCCCGGCGAGATCGACTATATCCACGACGACGACGCCCTCATCGAGCTTGCGCAGCAGGAAAACGCGATCGGCTTCCTGCTCCCGGCCATGGAAAAGAGCCAGCTCT
>URLT01000033.1 GCA_900548795.1 uncultured Eubacteriales bacterium | reverse complement strand
GCCGCCATAGACGAAGCGGACGCCCAGCTCCTCCTCAAAGCCGGCGCGCTGCGCGGCAGGCAGGGAGGCGAAGCTCGTGGCCGAGAGGCTGTCCATCATGAGCTGACGGAAGAGCGACGCCGAGTGCGCGCTGGGGAAGAAACGGATGACGTTCTGCACGCCGGACGGAAGCTGGCCGATCGGGATATAAGCGCCGACCAAGAAGCCGATGAGCGTGCCGAGGATGATGCTCACGGTCGTGTAGGACGCCGTCGTGCGCATGAACGAGACGACAAAGCAGACCATTGCGCTCGAGGCAAAGGACGACAGCAGCATCACGCCGAAAATTTTAAGATAGGTCGGTGCGCTGAGAAGCACGCCGCCCTTGATGCAGATATAGGCCTCGCCGATGACGAGCACGATCAGAGACATGATCACGCTGATGATGAAGCCCGTGAGCATATAACTGGCGGTGACCGAGGCGCGGGAGATCGGGGAGGTATAAAAATCCTTGATGATCTTCTGGTCGCGGTCGGTGACCATCTGGGCATAGGCGCCCATGCTGGTCGTGATCGAGGCCGAGGCCAGCATTCCGGCTACGACCCATGAATTCATGATGTTCTTGGAGTTACTGAGCCAATCCAGACCCTCTACGATGGAATCTCCGATAAAAAAGATGAACAGGCAGAAAATGATCAGCACGCCGAGCAGCGAGAAGAAAACCCCGCCCTTGTCGCGAAAATAGATTTTCAAGCCGCGTAACGTTAGCCCTTTCATTCGCGAATCTCCTTTCCGGTGATGTTCAGGAAGACGTCGTCCATCGTCCCGTGGAACACCTCAAAGCTCTCCATCCAGCCCTGAATGTCCTGAAGGATCGGAAGGGCGTCGACGGTGTTGTCCAGACGGATGTCGATGCGCTCGGCGGCACGCGCCCAGCTCAGCCGGTTCTTTTCTATGTATTGCAGCAGCGCCGGCTCATCCGTCGGCTTGACATAGAGGTGCTCGCTGCTGTAGCGCTGCTTGAGCTCGTAGGGCGTGCCCTGCGCGGCGATCAGGCCGTCGTCGATGACGACGACATAATCGGAGTTTGCGGCCTCCTCCATGTAGTGCGTGGTCAGGAAGATGGTCATGTGCTGCTCGCTCTGAAGGCGGCGAACCGTCTCCCAGACGTGCTTGCGCGTCTGCGGGTCGAGACCCGTCGTCGGCTCGTCGAGGAAAAGGATCTTCGGCGTGTTCAGCAGCGCGCGGGCGATGTCGGCGCGGCGGCGCTGGCCGCCGGAGAGCTTACCGTAGGGGCGGTCGATGAAGTCGGTCAGATCCGTCCATTCGATCACGCGGGCGACGGCCTGCTTGCGGGCGGCGGAGGATTTGTGATAAAACCGCGCCCGAAGCGAGAGATTTTCGCGGACAGTCAGGGTTTTATCGAGCAGGCTGTCCTGAAACACCGCTCCGATGCTGTTTTTGATTTGAGCCGGCTGCGTGCGCAGGTCGAAGCCTGCGATCTTTGCCTCGCCCGAATCAAAGCTGTTGAGCGTGCAGAGCGTGTCGATCGTGGTGGACTTGCCTGCGCCGTTCGGCCCGAGGAAGGAAAACAGCGCGCCCTCCTCGACATAGAAGCTGATGCCCTTGACGGCTTGCAGCTTGCCATAGCTTTTTTTCAGATCATGTACTTCGATAGCTTTCATTTCGGTTTTCCTATCCTTTCCGGTGCGGTGGCTTCGACGGTGGCGCTTCAAACGACATCGTTTTCGGGCGGCCGCTTCTGGCACAGCGCTGCGTCATGGCGACAAGCAGATAGAAATCGACGTTTTTCTTGTCGTTTTTAACGGCCGCCTGCTGCAATGTGCCGCGCGCGTTGAAAAAGCGGAGCGGCGCAAGCACCTTGAGATCATACGGGACAAACTTGGCCGGATCGTCCACAAGCGTGCAGCCGCTGCCGTCCATCCGGAACTGGCAGGCGTAGTCGTGGTCGGTCAGGCAGACCTCCAGCACCGACGCGCCGCTGCGCACCCATTCCGGGCGGTAGGTCAGGCGGATCAGACCCATCAGCGCCCGAATCCTCCGCATCCGGAAGTGCTCGGCAGTCTCATCCGGCTCACGCATCAGCGTATTGAGGTTCGTGAACTCGAGATATTGCTCCATCGGCAGCATCGGGCGCTCGAGGATCGCGCGTGTCTCGGGCGTGATCCCGCCCGCGGCATATTCTGCACCGGCGCGCTCCAGCGCCGCGAAATAGGGCGCGGTATACGCCCGCATGGCGTCGTGGCGGAAGAGGTCGCCCTCGGTGCAGTAGATCTGCTCGCACTGCGCGCCGTAATACTGCGAGAAAACGGCCTGAATGCCGTTGATGTTGCCGTCTCGGTTGAACAGGCCGCAGGTGACGAAGGTCAGATAGCGCTGATGCTCCAGATCATAGCGCCGCTTGTGCTTCGTATGGCACGGATTGATCTCGGCCAGCATGGGATATTCGATCGGCAGCAGCCGCTCGAGCACCATTTTCACCGTGGACGGCAGCCCGTAAAAGTAATTCGGGAACGCCCACGCGACAATGTCGGCCTGCACATAAGACCGGAACAGCTGCTGCATATCGTCGTTCTGGACGCAGTGACCGTCAACGGTGCTCCAGCAGGCGAGGCAGCCCCGGCAGGGATGCAGATCATGCTCGGTGCAGACAAATTCTTCAAATTCATAATCGCCGTGCTTTTGCATCCCGGAGATGAATTGCAGCGCCAGACGGCGGGAGCTGCTGCGCGTTCCGCGCGGACTACCGGTAATCAAAAGAATTTTTTTGATGGTGGGACACCTCCCTAAGGGTCAATCTGCCGCTGAGCCGATCGCGCCGAGCGCCTCGAGCTGATTTGCGGCCGTGACCTCGGCACGGCGGCTCGGATCGGTGCGATAGGGGCGAAGCAGCGCCTCGACGCGCTCGGCCTCCTCGCGATAGCGCGGATCGGTCAGAACCTCGCGCATCGCCTCGGCAACCTGACGCGAGGTCAGGTAGGCGGCGTAGAGCCGCTTGGCGCAGCCGAAGTTCTCCAGCAGATTGGTAATGTTATGCCGCTGCTCAAACGGGCCGGGGATCGAGACAAACGGACATTTGCCCATCAGCATGGCATAAAGCGTGCCCTGACCGGCCTGGATCAGCGCGGCGTCGCAATGCTCCGCCATTTCCAGCAGCGGATATTTTTCGCTGAAATGGAAATTCGGCGGATAAGACGCGACCTCATCCGCAGTCAGGAAGCCGATCACGGAGACAAAGACCTCATAATCGGTCGTCCGGAGCGCTTCCAGCGCAGTTCGCAGCACCTGCTTGCTCCCGGCCGAGCCGAGCGAGACGAGCACCTTTTTGCGGCCATTCTGCGCATAGAGCGCAGCTTTTTCCACCTCGGAGAGGGGAATGACCTCGCTGTTGAGGATCGGGCCGATGAAAACGGTGCGGTTCGGGATCTCCGGCAGAGCCGGAAACAGCTCGCGCGCGTCGGACATCAGGTTCAGGTCGCCGCAGTAAATGTCCATGTCACTGCGAAACGGCTCGCAGCCGTGCTGCACGAGATATTTGTTCCAGACCTGCGAGGTCGCGCAGGTCAGAATGGCGCGCTTCTGCATCACGCGGTCGGCCGTCAGCTCCAGCGCCTGCTGATAGGGAAGTGCCTTCACCTCGGCGCGGCCCATGCGCTCAAAGTGCTCGACGCGCTTTGCCGCGACGCTCTCCAAATAGGCCTTGGAGACCACGGCGGACAGGCACCACGCCAGCCTGACCTTGGCGATCCGCGCCGAGACGGTCAGCGTCATGCGGTAGCCCGTAACGATCACGAACGGTCGGTAACGCGCGATCAGCTCCAGCTCGGCCTGAACAATGTCGTCAAGCTCCTCGTAGGTGGTGTACTGGCTGCCATATTTTTCCATGTTCAGCATTTTTTCAATGCGCTCCGGTGTGAACCAGCGGCGGTCTGCCTCGAGATGCTCGCGCACAAAGGGCAGCCCCTCAAGCAGGTGGTCAAAGCGACCCTCCCCCAAAAAGACGACGCGGTGGCCGCGGCGATGCAGCTCGAGGCCGATCTCGATCATGCGCTGCGTCTCGCTCCAATTGAACAACGCGGAGGCGATCAATGCAGTTTTCATATCCTACCTCGCAAGCTCCGCAAGTCGGACGGCGCAGCTCATGCTGACGAGCAGGCCGTGATCCTCCTCGCGGCAGATGTTGACGCTGAAGCGGCTCAGCCCGTCGGCATCGCAGACGCTTTTGCAGACGGTTTGCAGCTCGAGGCAGTCATAAAGATGCCCCGGCGTTTGGAACTTGCTCCGAAGCTGCTCCAGCTTGCAGGTAAACGCGCTGCCCTCGGGAAGCTGCGGAAAGGCAGCGCGCTCCTGCCGGACGTAATCATACACGGCGGCCTCACTCCAGACAAAATACATCGGGTGATGCACGATGTTATATGAGTCGGTGTCCGTCGGGCCGACCGTGACGGAATAGAAATGGCGGGTTTTCATGCCTCAGTCTTTGACCTGCTCGAGCACGAGCGCCGCGAAGGTGCCGCCGAGAGACATGCCGCTGATGCAGGCGGTCTGAATGTCGGCCTTGCGGTTTTCGCGCGGATAGCGCCCCTCCAGACCGTCGCGAAGCGCCGGATGCTCCTCGGGCAGACCGAGCACCTCCTGCTTCTCGAACGCGTGAAGCGCCGAAAGCAGGCTGTAGCCCGCATCCGTGCCGGAGGCGATGCCCAGCAGGGGAGAGACGGTGGAGCAGAGCGTATCCTTGCCGAGCACGGCGGCGTCCGTCAGCGCGGTCAGCGCGTTAACGTCGGCCTCGTCGCAGGCGGGAACGCCCATGGCGGTGTTGACATAGAGGTCGATCCTCGGGCTGCCGGCCTCGCGCACGGCGTTCTCCACGCAGATGCGCAGCGCCTCGCCGCTCGGGTCGACGCTTGCGAGCTTGCCGTTGTCGGAGCTGACGCCGAGACCCTTCACGCGCGCAAAAAGCTTCGCGCCGCGGGCACGTGCGCAGGATTCCTTTTCCAGCACGACGGCGACCGCACCGGGAGAGAGCACCATGCCGTCGGCATCGGGCGTCAGCGGACGGTAGTGCTCGCGCGAAAGCAGGCGCAGCTTGTCGTTGCCGATGAGCAGCGGCTCGTTGCACTCGTCGGCACTGATGACGATGATCGCGTCGGCCGTGTCGTTGCGCAGCAGCTCGTTGGCATAGTTAAAGGCCAGCAGGAAGGAGGCAACGCCGTTGGAAAGCGTGGACGTCGGCCCCTTAAGCATGTTGGCAATGCAGAAGTTGCCGGGAGCGGCGTTAATGACGCTGTTCGGGAAATCGGACAGGCTGATCGAGGCGATGCCCTGCTCGACAATCATTTTGTCGATGTTGACGATGGTGGCGAGCGGACCCGTGCCGGTGGCGTAGATCACGCCGATGCGGTTCGTGCTGTCGCGGGTCACGCGGAGCTTGGAGTGATCGAGCGCCTGCTTGCCGGCGGCCATGGTCAGCTTTGTGACCTCGTCGATGCGGCGAATGAACTTGCTCGGGATGAATTTTTTCCACTCGACCTCTGGCATGACGCCGGCCTGCCGGTTTTCGCACTCGGCGGATTCGACCCGGCCGATGCAGGACGTGCGGCTCTCAAAGGTCTGCCAGAGCTGGGCAATGCCCACGCCGCCGACGCCGCAGCAGCCCATGCCGGTCAGCACAACGGAATCGTCGACCGGCTCGGGAGCGCTGCCGGTGAAGCCGGGCTTGCCGAGGGACAGGCAGCAGTTGTTGCCGCCGAAGGCGAAGGAGTTGGAGAGAATGACCCTGCAGTCGCGCTTTTCGGCCTTGTTCGGGACAAGGTCAAAGGGCGCGGGGTCAAAATTCGGGTCAAAATTGACGGTCGGGGGTACCATGCCGTTATTGAGCGCCATGACCGAGGCGACGCATTCCTCGCCGCCGGCCGCGCCGAGGCAGTGGCCGATCGCGCCCTTAATGCTGCTCAGGGCGACCTCGGGAACGCGGTCTCCGAAGACGGCCTTAAAGGCAAGACGCTCGGCCGTGTCGTTGGCGTTCGTTCCGGTGCCGTGACCGTTGACGTAGTCGATGTCCTCCACGCGGATGCCGCTTGCGCGGATCGCGGCGCGCATGGCGCGCGACGCGCCGCCGCCGCCGAGATCGGGGGCGGTGGGGTGGTAGGCGTCGGCGCTCAGACCGTAGCCGAGCACCTCGGCATAGATGGTCGCGCCGCGCTTGACGGCGTGGTCATAATCCTCGAGCAGGACGAACGCGCCGCCCTCGCCGAGGTTGATGCCGTGGCTGCCGCTGTAGGGCATGCAGCGCTCCGGATCGAGCGCCTTGAGCGCGTTGAAGCCCGCGAAGGAGAAGCTGGACAGCGGGTCGACGCCGCCGGCAAGGATCACGTCGTGCTTGCCGTTGCGGATCATGTCGCAGCCGTAGCCGACGATGTTTCCGCTTGCCGCGCAGGCGGTGGAGATGACGGTCTTCACGCCGCGGAAACCGAAGCGCTTGGCGACGATATCGACGATGGTATGCAGCGGATAGGCGACAAGCAGATCGGCCTCGGCCGAATCGATGCCGTTTTCAAGCCACTGCCGGTGGAAGGTCTGGCCGCTGAGCATACCGCCGAGCGAGGTGCCGATGGCGACGCCGCAGCGATAAGGACTTTCGGCCGAGAGATCCAGACCCGCGTGCTCGAGGCATTCCGAACCGGCCAGAAGCGCAAACTGCGCGCAGCGGTCAAAGGGAATGCCGTTTTCGGCGAAGAAGGGATCCTCGCCCAGCTCCTCGCGGACGGCGCCGACCGTGCCGGAAATATCGCCGCTCTTGGAGGAGAATACCCGCTTGGAAAGGCCGATCTCGCCGTCAAACAGGCGCTTTTCCACCATGTCCTTGCCCTTACCGAGGGCGTTGATGACACCGTAGCCGGTGATAACGATCCGTTTATTCATAGCTTGCTCTCCGAATTATTTTTGATTATTCCATCTGGGAGTCCCAGCTCAGGGGGCGGACAAACGGGGACGAGAGGGTTTTCAGCTCATACTCCCGGCCGTCGACATGCAGGGTCATTTCCAGACCCGAGACGGCGACATCGCTGCGCAGAAGCGCAAGACCGAGCACGCCGCCGACGGCGGGATTGTTGCGGCAGCGCAGAACCTTGCCGACCTTCTCGCCAAAGAGCGTGATCTCGGCGCCGTCTGGAACATCCTTGACCAGGCTGGAGAAGCCGACGCTCAGCTTTTCGCGGTTTTCCTCAAATACCTCCATGAGCTTGTCGTGGCCGCAGTATTCTTCCTTCTCAAACTGGACGAACCACTGCTCGTTCAGCTCGAACAGGTTGCCCTCGGCGGCCGTCTCGGCGCTGAAGACCGGCTGGGAGATCTCGAGCATGCAGGTTTCCAGCGCGTCGGTGCCGCAGAATTCCAGACCCATTTCGGGGAACGTTTCCTGCATTTCGCGCACCAAGCCGAGCAGCTCCTCGCGCGGGGTGACGAAGCAGTAGCCATACTCGCCGGAGCGGCCGATGCGGCTCATCATCAGCGACTTGCCCGCGTGCTCAATGACGGTCATGTCGCGCAGAGGCAACGTCTCGACCGGGAAGCTGAACAGCTCCTTGACGATCTGCCATGATTTTTCGCCCTCGATGAAGGCCAGCGCATGGGAGTCGGAAAGATCCTCGACGCACACCTCGTCCGTCGCGCGCTCCATGACCCAAGCCTTGACGGCCTCGGCGTTTTCGGGCGGAACAAGCACGAAATAAGCGTCCTCGCTGTTGATAACATAGGCGATGCCGATCGTCACGGCGTCCTCGGTCAGAAACAGGCACTCGCTGACCTTGCCGGGGTTCAGGAAGCTGACGTCCTTCGTCACGAGCGTGTCGAGGAAGCCGCCTGCGTCGTCGCCGGTGACCTTGAGAATGCAATAGCCCACGCCGTCGATGATGCCGACATGGTGGCGCAGAACGTCGTATTCGTGCTCAACGGTCGTATAGGAAACGGGAACCTCGCAGCCTGCAAGCTCCGCAGCGTTCACCGTGCTGGGGTAGAGTTCTTTCAACGGACTGACTTTCATTGCTTTATCTCCTTTTATTAAACTTTTTCGCTGACGGAAAGCACACCCTCCACAGCGACCTGATTGTTCACGCAAGCTTCCACCTTGATCTGCATCAGGTTTCCGAGCTGAACCTTCTTTGCCACGCGCAGCTCCAGCGTGTCGCCGGGGCGAACGAGGCGCTTGAATTTCATGTTGCGGATGTCGACCAGATAGCCGACCTTGTCGGCGATGGCCTCGTAGTCGATGTCCAAATGCTCAATGTCGTCCCAGTTTGTGTCGGCGGGGAAGGCGCCGGTGCAGTACATCACGGCAGTCAGCTGCGCCAGACTCTCGACGATCAGAACGCCGGGGACGATCGGCTCGCCGGGGAAATGCCCGGTGAAGTACGGCTCGTTGATCATCACATTCTTGATGCCGACGGCGCTCTTGCCGGGGTCGAGCTTCACAACGCGGTCGACCAGCAGGAACGGGTATTTGTGCGGAAGAAGACGGTAGATGTATTTTGCTTCGATCGGCTTCATAGCGGTATCCTCCGGGCTCAGCCGAGGTCGAAATCGTCGCCGTCGCCGTCCTCGCCGTCGTCGTTCATGTGCTCCATGACATAGTCGGCAATGGTGTTGACCGAGCTGAAGACCTCGGACTCACCGTCGGAGACCGTGACGGAAAACTCGTTATAAATACCGACCGCAAGCTCCAGCGCGTCGATGGAGTCCAGCTCCAGACCGCGGCCGAACAGAGGCTGGTCGTCCGTGATGAAGGCGGGCTCGAGGTCAAGACAGAGCTGCTCGACGATGATCTCCTTCACCTTTTCGCAGACGGCTCTGCGCTTTGCAGCATACTCCAGAACTTCTTCTTTCGTGGTGAATTTCATTTGGGTTTCCTTCCTTTCATATCTGTCTATAGTCAGACGGTGGGGCCGCCGAACTCACATAATCAGGCCGCCGTCGGCGACGATGGTCTTGCCGGTGATATAGGAGGCAAGCTCCGAGGCAAGAAAGGTCACGACGTTCGCGATCTCCTGCGGCTCTCCGAAGCGCCCCATGGGGATGTACTGCATATATTTTTCCTCGAGCAGCTTGCGGTTTGCCTGCGTCATGCGCGTGTCGATGAAGCCGGGGGCGACGACGTTGGCGCGGATGCCGTGCCGCGCGTATTCCTTGGCGACCGTCTTGGTGAAGGAGACGATCGCGCCCTTGGAGGCGGAATAGTTCGCTTGCCCCTCTTGCCCGACGACGCCGCTGGTCGAGGAGATGTTCACGATCGAGCCGCCGTTTTTAGCCGCGCACATCAGGCGCAGCGCGCCCTGCGTGCAGTAGAAGCAGCCGTAGAGGTTCGTTTTGACCACGGTGTCGAATGCGTCGCGGCTCATCATCATCAGATAGCCGTCGCGCGTCACACCGGAGTTATTGACGAGAATGTCCAGCTTTTTGAAATGCTTCTTGATCTTGGCGAACATGGCGTCGACCTCGTCCGGGTTGGAAACGTCGGCCTTGACGATCGCGGCCTTGCCGCCGGCCTCTCGAATGGCGTTCAGCGTTTCCTCCGCGCCCTCGCGGCTGTGGTTATAGTTGATCACGACGGTCGCGCCCTTGGCGGCCAGGTCGATCGCGACTGCGCGCCCGATCCCGGCGGAGCCGCCGGTGACCAGAGCGATGGTTCCTTCTTCAAAGAGCTTCATGCTTCAGCCTCCTTTTGCATCAGTTGCAGCGCCTGCATCCGCTGCTTCGGGTTCGACGCGGAATAGACGGTCTGCTTGGCGTCGGTGTTGCGCATCATTCCGGCCAGCACCTTGCCGATGCCGCACTCGATCAGCAGCAGGTCGGGCGTTTCGAGCAAACGGCGCAGCCCGTCATACCAGTGAACGGTGTGGCAGCATTGCAGCGTCATGTCGCGGACGATGTCCTCAACGCCCTCGGCGTAGTCGCCCTTGCAATTGAGGATCACGCGGCAGCTCGGCTCGTGCATCGGCACGGAATGAATGAAGTCGGAAAAGCCGCGCTCCATCTCGTGCATCAGCGGCGTGTGGAACGCGTTGCTGACGCGCACGGGGATCGTGCGGATCGCGCCCCGATCGCGGAAGAGCGGCTCGGCGCGCTCGATCTCCTCGGGCAGCCCGCCGACGACGACCTGCTGCTCGGTGTTGTGCAGGGCGACGGAAAGACGCTGACCGGTCGGATCGGCCTCGGTGCAGATCTCCTGCACCTGCGGCAGCCCGAGCCCGAGCACGGTGCAAAGCGCGCCGCTTTGCTGGGTCTGGCTCATGAGCCGCGCGCGCTTGTCAACAATGCGGAACAGGTCGAAAAGGGAGAAGACCCCGGCAGCGTAGAGCGCCGAGAACTGCCCCAGGCTGTGCCCCATCACGATGTCGGGGCGCGCGCCGTCTCGGGTCAGCAGCGTATAGTAGGCGATGTTCATGGCGGTAACGGCAAGCTGCGTGTTCTGCGTTTGCTTGAGCTCTGCGTCGCCCGCAGTCAGGCAAAGACTGCGCACATCGCGCCCGGTCGCCTCTGCGGCGATCTCAAATACCTCGCCGACGGCGTCGATCTCCTTGCCGAGCTCGCGGAGCATACCGGCCTTCTGGGTTCCCTGTCCGGGGAACATGAAACAGGTTTTCAAGTTGCGATCTCTCCTTTGGTGATGATAAAGCGGGACATTTGTCCGCAAATTGAGCGTTCCCAGTCCTGAAACAGATGGAATTCTTCATCGACGGCGGCGATCTTAACGGTCGCCTCCGCACAGACGGCGCGCGACTCGTCGAGCACGCGGTGGCTGAATTCCATCATCGGGATGTTGTTGACCGTGAGCCGCGTCTGAATGGTCATCCTTCCGCGCCCGCGCCAAGGATGAAGCTGGTTAAAATCGGCCTTCGCGACGACGTATTGCGCCTGCCGCGTGCGCAAAAGGTTTTCTTCGCTGATCTGCGCGCTGCTTTGAAAGCGTGAGAGCACATCGAAGCGCGCCATCTCAAAGAATTCAAAGAGCTTGGAGGGATGGATCTCCGAGCCGCTGACCAGATCCGAAAAACGCGGAAAAATGTCCAGATAAAAATAATAGGCTTGGCGTTTTTGCTCCAAAAACGCCTGTTCATCCATCGGTACGATACCAATCCCTCGCTTCCTGCCGTGAAATTTCTTGAACGTGCACCTGCGCGCCCTGCGCCGCGCAGAGCGCGAGGCAAACACCGGGGGCAACCAACCGGTCAGAGAGCGAGAGGCGCGTGCCGTTTAGCGTGAGCGTCGGGGAAAGCACGCTCAACGAGCGTCTGGCCTCTTGCGTCCAGCCCGTTCCGAGCCACTTGAGCACCGCCTCCTTACGCGACCACATCCTGCACAGCGCCTCGGGCGTGTCCGGCGTTGCGGCAAGCTCCTCCGGGGTCAGATACGGCGCATAGAAGCGCGCCGGGATCGACCGGCATTTCTGAATGTCCAGCCCGAGCGGGAGCGTTTCGGAGACCGCGCAGGCTACCCAGCCGTCGCTGTGTGATAAACTGAAGCGCACCTCCGAACCGAGCGGCTCCGGCTTTCCGGCGGCCGTTCGGCGGCAGTGCGTCAAAAGCGCGGCGTCAAGGCCGCTTATATGGAAAGCATGGCTCAGAAGCACCCAGACCCAAGCAAGCTCTCGCGCCTTCGCGGCGCTGAGCGCAGAGCGAACGCGCTCCTGCCGATCCAAAGGAAGCTGCGACAGCGGAGGAAGCGGCAGCTCGCCTGCGTCGAGATAAAACACGCGAACCGATCCAACATCGCACATATGCCTCACGTCCTTTTTTGCCGGGTCGATATGGCCCAAGATCTTCTATAATAAAGTATACCAATTTCTGACAGGTTTGTCCAGACTGCGGTGCAGATTTTACGATGACAAAGTTACCAACTAATATGTCGAAAATTTTGGCAATCCACCGAGGCTTTGTATAGCGAAAACATATTATGAAACATAATGGTATGTAAAGAAGCATTTCGCGTTAAATGAGTGAAGAAAATGCGGCCGCCTGCAGCGCGGGGAAAAAGAGAAGAATCCGGGCGCATGGAAGCACGATAAGCGGCATAGAGTGGATAGGGGAGGGGACGAGTTTTATGAAAAAAAGCAAACGCGGAAAATCAACCGCGCGCCCAACGGCCGTGCAGCTTCTGGCAGCCGCGCCGGTTCTGTCGCTGCTTCTGTGCATGGCGGTGGCAAAGCTGATCCACGCGGGGCTAGTGCCGGAGGAGCGGTCGGCGCTGTGCGCAGCCGCCATCGCCGGAATGACCGGTTTTTTGTTGAGCCTTTACTGCGGCGTTCGTGTGCCGCAGAGAAAACTGCTCTGGGGCATGGCGACGGCCTGCGGCTATGCGCTGCTGCTTCTGGTCGGCAACCAATTCTTTTTTGGAATGCCGTATTCGGGCGTGCCGGCAATACTCGGAGCGGTGCTCGGCGGGGGGCTTTTGGGCAGTTTGCTCAGCTCCGTGCGGAGAAAAAATTACGCCTGAATCGCTTTTGGATAATTGCAGGAATTCCTGCAAAATGCCTCAGCCGCAAAATATGGTGCTCAAAATCGCACGCCGCCACGAGATACAGTGGCGGCGTGCGATTGCTGCTCGAATCGTCTCTGGTTTGGTTGCGAGGTTAACATAATGCTGTTTACATAAAATCTGTGCATAATATACAAATTTTATCAAGCGGCCAAAAAAGTGTTGAAAATCAGTGATTTTTGCGCTATAGTAGGTAGTACATTGAAATAAAAGTTCGTAAAAATCCGCGTTTTACCATAATTTGTGCCTTCGCCGCTCGGTATACACAATATCTGGTAAGCCTCCGTTTTGCACGGCTGCGCGGAGCTTTGCGGGCTTTCAAATTTTTAACGAAAGGGTGTGACGCAGGTATGGCCGATCTCGTTTCCGCTTACGAGAGCTTTCTTTTGAATATCAAGCATTCCTCTGCGAACACCGTTTCGTCCTACCTTCGCGATGTGCGCCAGTTTTCCGATTATCTTTCCGCGCACGAGCAGACGGCGATGGAGCGCGCCGACCGCGCATGCATCTGCCGCTATACGCAGCACCTCACGCAGGAGGGCAAGTCCCCGGCGACGGTCGCCCGCTGCGTTGCCTCGCTCAAGAGCTTTTACCGCTACTGCATCTCCGAGGGGCTGACATCCGAAAATCCGGTTCGCTCGATCCCGCAGCAGAAATCCGAAAAAAAGCTGCCCCAGATTCTGACCGGCCGAGAGGTCGAGCTGCTGCTCGAGCAGCCGAAATGTGTCGATTGCAAGGGCTATCGTGACAAATCCATGCTCGAGATGCTCTATGCCACCGGAATGCGCGTCAGCGAGATGATCGCGCTGAACGTCTCGGACGTCAGCCTTGCGGGTGCCTTTGTCAAGTGCAGCGGCGCAAACGGAAAATTCCGCATCATCCCGCTCTATCCTGCCGCCGTGAACGCGCTGACGGCCTATCTGACCGACATTCGTCCGAAAATGGTCGCCGATTCCGACGAGACGAGCCTTTTCGTCAACATGAACGGCACCCGCATGACGCGCCAAGGCTTCTGGAAGATCATCAAGCACTATCAGGAAACGGCGCAGATCAGCAAGGACATCACGCCGCATACCCTGCGCCACAGCTTTGCCGCGCATCTTCTCGAAAACGGCGCCGACATTCACTCCCTTCAGGAAATGCTCGGCCACAGCGACGTCTCCTCAACGCAGATCTATACGCAGGTCGTCAAGCAGAATCTCAAAACCGTTTACAATAAATTTCACCCCCGTGCGTGACGCCCTTACGGCTTCAGCCGCGCGAAGTCCTGCCGCAGAACAAACACGGCCTTGCAGCCGCTTCGTTCTGCGGCTTCTGCTTTTTGCCGCAGGGTCGCTCGCGTGTCGAAATACCGTCCGTCTTCAAGCACGCAGAGCGCCGGAGAGATGTGCCGCTTGCCGCGGCAGGGGAGCGCGCACGTTCGCTCCGCCGGGATCAGCTCCAATGCCCACGGCCGCCCGAGCCGTGCCCCGAGCCGCGCGCAGAGCTCCTCCCAGCAGTTGCACATCCGTTCCGTACAGACGACGGGGATCGCGCCCGCTAGCCCCTTGCTCAGCCGCTGCGGGGCAAAGAAGGGCGCGTCCGGCGGGCAGAGCCTCCGAAGCGCGGCGGCCGTCCGCTCGGCCTGCTCCGTGGGCGTACGCTCAAAATCCAGCAGCACGCCGTGCGTTAAAAACGGTCGAAGCCCGTCGAGCGGAGTCGGCCGCTCCGGAAGATGCCGGTCGTCAAAAACGCAGAGCGCCTCTGCGCGGGGCGTCTGCGGCAGGCGCAGCGCTCCGTCGGCCTCAAATCCGTAGCCGAGCTGCGCTGCCGTCCCGCCCGGGGGCGGTAATTTTTCCGGGTCGACAAAATAGAAAGGGATTGACAATAGACAAACCTCCGTTTCGGTGGTATAATATCCCTATCATTTTATGAGATGGTAGAACGTGCTATGCTTTCACTCTTACCGAAGCTTTTCTGCGAGCGGCTGACCGACCTCACGCCGGAGGATCTGACCCGGCGGGGCGTCGATCTGCTGCTGATGGATTTTGACAACACCATGCTCCCCTATACGACCGAGCAGCCGACGCCGGAGCTTCTGGCGTGGCTGGAGCGGATGCAGGCGGGCGGCGTGCGCCTGTGCATCGTCTCGAACAGCAAAAAAGCGCACCGCGTGCCTGTTTTCTCCGAGCGATACGGCATTCCGTGCGTTATGCGCGCCAAAAAACCGTTTCGGCGCGGCATTCGCGAGGCGATGACGCGGTTCCGCGCGCAACGCGAGCAGACCGCGCTGGTCGGCGACCAGACCTATACCGACGTGCTCGGCGCGAATCTCGCCGGGGTGCTGTCGATCCAGGTTCGGTCGATCCATAATCATACGATCTGGCTGAAGCTGCGGCATCTTTTGGAGCTGCCGCCGCTCGCCTTTATAAAGAACAGGAGGATCCACCATGACAAATCTTGAAAAATACCGTTCCGTACTCGAGCATGACGATCAGGGGCTGTTCCTGACCTCGCGCTACAGCCGCATGTATGCCGCCGAATTCGACATCGCCGAGGGCTACGCCATTGTGGCAAAAAACGGTGCGTACTATTTCACCGACGGGCGCTATATCGAGTCGGCGCAGAAAAATATCCGCGGCTTCCGCGTCGTGGAGTTTGGCGCTGCATACAGTCTGACCAAGGCCGTCAGCGACGTGCTGGCTGAACTGAAGCTGCGCACGCTCGGCTTTGAGGAGGACTACCTCACCGTCGGCGAGCTGAACGGCTTTGCGGAGCAGTTCGACGTGGAATTTGTCCCCGTTCAAAAGAAGATCAATGTCTTCCGCCACAGCAAGGAGGCTTGGGAGCTTGACCGGATGCAGCGCGCGCAGGACATCACCGACCGCGCCTTCACCGAGGTCTGCACGCGCATCCGCGAGGGCATGACCGAAAAGGAGCTTTGCGCCGAGCTGATCTATTGCCTGTATAAAAACGGCGCAGAGGGGCTTTCCTTTGACCCCATCGTCGTCGCCGGGCCAAACACCAGTATGCCCCACGGCGTCCCCGGTGAGCGTCGGCTGCAAAAGGGCGATTTTATCACCATGGACTTCGGCGTGCTCTACCGCGGCTATTGCTCCGACATGACGCGCACCGTTGCGCTTGGCTTTGCAACGGAACAAATGCGCGACGTTTATCAGACAGTTCTGAAGGCGCAGCTTGCCGGGCTGGCCGTCTCGAAGGCCGGCGTTGCCGGCAAGGCCGTTGATGCCGCCGCGCGTGACGTGATCGCCGAGGCCGGCTACGGCGCGTATTTCACGCACAGCTATGGCCACAGCCTTGGTCTGGAGATCCACGAGGCGCCGAACTGCAGTATGCGCAACGAGGAGCCGATCCCGCTGCATGCGGTCGTCTCGGCGGAGCCCGGGATCTATCTCCCCGGCGAATTCGGTGTGCGCATCGAGGACGTTGCCGTTTTCGAGGAGAACGGCTGCCGGATCCTGACGAAGAGCCCGAAGGAATTGATGATTCTTTAAGGAGACCCTGAGCCAGCAGACGAACGCTGACAGCGAGCGATCTTTTTCCGGACAGGCTTCAAAAACGGAGAGATCCCGGATGACTTTCCCGCTTTTGAACCGGCTCGGATCAACAAAAAGCTTCGCTGCTCAGCCGATGACGATTTATTCAGAGATTCCCTAAGATTTTTCTGTCAGGCACTTGCAATTTGCGGTCTTATCGGTTAAAATAAGCTTGTATCTCTGAGTAAATACGTATTGCACTCTCTTTCGAGAGAAAAATAGGAGGAAAACTATGATTTCTGTCAGCGATTTTAGAAACGGCGTCACCTTCGACATGGACGGCAAGGTCATGCAGATCATCGAGTTCCAGCACGTGAAGCCCGGCAAGGGCGCTGCGTTCGTCCGCGTGAAGATGCGCAACGTCATCACCGGCGGCGTGACCGAGACGACCTTTAACCCCAACGACAAGTATCCGACTGCGTACATTGAGCGCAAGAAGATGGACTATTCTTATAAAGACGGCGACCTGTATTACTTCATGGACAACGAAACCTACGAAATGACCCCGGTCAATGCCGACATTCTCGACAGCAGCTTCCGCTTCGTGAAGGAAAACGACCAGTGCACCGTTCTGTCCTATAAGGGCAGCGTCTTCAGCGTCGAGGCGCCGAACTTTGTCGACCTCGAGGTCACCAAGACCGAGCCGGGTCTGGCCGGAAACACCGCCACCAACACGCTCAAGCCCGCAACGCTTGAGACCGGCGCTGAAGTCAAGGTTCCGCTCTTCATCAACGAAGGCGACCGCATCAACATCGACACCCGCACCGGCGAATATCTCGGCCGCTCCAAGAACTGATTTTCCGACAAGAAAGGAGAACGACATGACTCTCTCTGAAAAATCCGCATACCTCAAGGGTCTGATGGACGGGCTGAAGCTCGACACCGAAAAGCCTGAGGGTCAGATGATCTCTGCGATCGTCGACCTGCTTCAGGGCATGACCTCTGCGATTTCCGATCTCGAGGAAAACGCGATCGCCGTTTCCGACGAGCTCGACGAGATCGAGGACGATCTCGACGCCATTGAGGAATTCCTGATGGACGACGAGGACGAGGATGACGAGGACGAAGACGACGACGTATACGACTTTGCCGATGACGACGGCGAGGATTTCGATTATGACGAAGATGTCATGTACGACGTGACCTGCCCGAAGTGCGGCAATGAAATGCAGCTCACCGAGGAAGAGCTGCTCAACGAGCCGTACAACTGCCCGAAGTGCGGCGAGCCGCTCGAATTTGAATTCGACGAGGAAGACGACGAGGAAGACGAGGACTGACCGCATCCGTTCAACCCCTGAGCGCGTCTGCGCTCAGGGGTTTTTCTGCCGGTGGGGGCGCAAGCGAGCCGCGCCGGCATAGAATGCAACGGGGGATAAAAATGAAGGAGCGATGCCAACGGCTGCTGTGCGTCAAGTCGCTCGTGACGCTTTCGCTCACGGCGATCTTCTGCGTGCTGGCCTTGCGCGGCATGGTGGACGCCGGGCAGTTCCTGACGACGTTCTCCGTCGTCATTTCGTTCTATTTCGGCACACAGCACGAGCGCGGGGCTTGACACCCTGCGCCGCGTGCGGTATACTATTACTGAATCTAAGGAACCTCTGAATAAATCGGCTGCGGCGCTCAGCGGGTCTTTTGCCCCAACTGATCGGTTTGAAAATCTTGAAATACACAAAGTATTCCTGCGATTTCCAAACCTC